>JAHLLU010000089.1 GCA_020444005.1 archaeon | reverse complement strand
ATCATAGGTATATCTTCTGTTGTAGGGTCTCGTTGTGGGTTTTCCCCGTTCAGGTGCTTTTTGGACAAGTCCTGCGTCCAGTAAGGCGCTTAGCCAGTTATTTAGCTCGACTTTGCTGAGTTTGTTACCTTGTTGTTCAAGTATGGGTTGTATGTCATATGTAGTTAGGTACTCTGTTTTTGAGTCTCTAAGAACCAAATAGATGTGGCGAGCGTTTCTACTCTGTAGGGGTCTTAGTGTTTCCTCGAATATTTCGTCAAGTTCTTCCCTTTTTGCGGGTTGGGACTTGTCTATTTGATGGATTTTTACTCCCTATGTATATTCAGGAAATTCCTGAATATTAATTTTGCTGATCAGAAAAAAACTGATCATACTTTAACGGAAAACAATATACCCAAACACGCAATAAAATACCACGGAGATCAATATGCCAAAACCCAAAGTCCTTGTAACAAGAAAATTCTTTGACGAAGCCATCGACCTAATAAAAACAGTTGCAGATGTAGAGATTTATCCAAGCGACGAAGACCCCATACCGAGAGAGGTACTTCTTGACAAAGTCCAAGACATTGATGGACTACTCCCAATGTTAACGGATAAAGTAGATCAAACTCTTTTGGATAGGGGTAAACGCCTCAAAGTTGTGAGCAATTACGCCGTAGGATACAACAATATTGATGTCAATGAGGCTACAAAGCATGGCGTCATGGTTACAAACACTCCTGATGTTCTCACAGATACTACAGCGGATTGTGCTTTCATGTTATTGATGGCGATAAGCCGAAGACTTGTTGAAGTTGACAAGTTTGTACGAGAAGGTAAATGGGTAAAGGCATGGGGACCAAAAATGCTTCTTGGTTCCGACATAACGGGGAAGACTTTGGGAATAATTGGATTAGGTAGAATAGGTAAAGCAGTGGTTCCACGTGCAAAGGGGTTCAATATGAAGATACTTTACCATAACAGGAACCCTGATCCTGATGCAGAGAAACTAGGCGTAGAATACAGGTCAATGGACGAGATTCTTGCTGAAAGTGATTATATCAGCCTTCATGTGCCATTAAACGACAAGACTAAGCACCTCATAGGAGAGCCAGAACTAAAAAAGATGAAAAAGGCCGCTTACCTCATCAATACATCAAGAGGACCAGTAGTAGACGAAAAAGCATTGACAAAAGCACTCAAGGAACACTGGATCGCTGGAGCAGGACTAGACGTACTCTACGAAGAACCAACTAATCCAAAGAACCCTCTACTGAAGCTAGACAACGTAATAGTGGCACCGCACATAGGCAGCGCGACAATAGAAACACGTTTAGCAATGGCGATGAAAGCGGCTACAAACCTCACAGCAGCCTTGAAAGGCGAACACCCACCGGACTTGCTAAATCCAGAGGTTTTACGTTAGAAACCCATTTTTTACAGCATATTTTCCTTTACATTACCCTAGGGTAAACCACGAGAAAATATATTGTAATTTTTTGGCGTTTTTTGATTATTGAAAATTTTTACGCGTTTTTTATCAAAGCTCATCTAAACTCTAAAAAACAGGGTTATTGTCTCAGAATTCTGAGACAAATGACCTATAATTCACCCCTTTGATACCTCTCACCTAGAACCTTCAGCATATCAGCCACCATGGCCTTCAAATCATAGTCTCGCGACCAGCCCCACTCGCTACGAGCAGCGCTATCATCGATGGATTTTGGCCATGAATCAGCTATTTTTTGCCTGAAATCAGGCTCGTAAGTGATTGTAAACTCAGGGATATGGGTCTTTATCTCTGCAACCAGTTCAGCTGGATCAAAACTTATGGCCCCTAGATTATAGTCTGTATGATGTTTTAGGTTCTCTATCGGGGCTTCCATAAGCTGTTTGAAAGCTTTCAGACAGTCCGGCATATAGATCATGGGTAGTTTTGAATCTGGCTTGAGGAAACAAGTGTATTTTTTATGCTTTATTGCCTCATAAAATATCTCGACGGCGTAGTCTGTAGTGCCTCCTCCTGGAGGAGCTACGTTGCTAATGACTCCGGGTAATCTTGCTCCGCGTACATCTACACCCCATTTCTCAAAGTAGTAATTACCCAGTAGCTCTCCAACAACCTTTGTTACACCGTATATTGTACGTGGTTTGAGCACAGTTTCCTGTGGCGTGTTTATCTTTGGAGTCTCTGGCCCAAATGCAGCTTTGCTGCTTGGGTGGAATATCTTTGAGACTTTGCCCTCTTTTGCCACGGTTAGGAGGTTGCAGAAGCCGTTGATATTAATGTTCCAAGCTAAATCAGGTCTTTTTTCTCCGGTAGCACTCAGAATTGCAGCCAGATGATATACCGTATCGATATCATATTCCTTGATTAGCTGCCGCATTCGGTCCTGATCAAGTACATCTAGCTTCTCGTATGCTCCTTTGAAATCATCTTTAGGCTCCTTGATATCCGTTATCACCACGTTATCGATGCCATATGTTTTTTGTAAATCAACGGTAAGCTCTGAGCCAATTTGGCCCAAGGCTCCGGTAATTAAAATCCTGTTGATGTCTCCACTCATCAGAACCATCATGTCTCATGGAGTTTTGTGTTTAAAACAGTTATCCTATATAAGCAACCGTACCAGTTTTTTGGTCTCTAAACGGGTTTTGTCTCAGAACAACGGGACAAAAAAGGGATTTTATTGGAAAAAATTAAACAATAGACGAGATACTGGAATATGAAGGTATAATGATGAGAGATCCAACTGGTTTCCTCCAGAAAGAATACCAAGAATTAGTGGATAAAGCCCTTGATTGGAGGCTAAAAGAGCTTCAAGGCGCATCAGAACCGGTCACAATGGTTGATGGACGTGAAGTATTAGTCCTATGCGCTAACAATTATCTGGGTTTAGCTACCCATCCAAAACTTAAGCAGGCGGCACTTGAAGCCATAGAGAAATATGGAGTAGGCTCAGGCGCAGTCAGGGCCATAAGCGGTAACATGGATGTACATATGGAGTTAGAGGAACGCCTAGCAAAGTTCAAGAAAGCCGAGGCAAGCCTCACATACCCAACGGGATTCATGGTTAACAGCGGCTTAATTCCACAGTTGGTAGATAAAGGAGACCTAATCATCAGCGATGAGTTAAACCACGGAAGTATAATCGATGGAGTTAGACTAAGTAGGGCTGATCGGGCAGTCTACAAGCATAATAACATGGATGATCTAGCTGAGAAGCTTGAGGAAGCCGAGAAAAACAAGCCTCGTAGAATTCTGATTATCACTGACGGAGTTTTCAGCATGGATGGGGACATGGCTCCACTCGATGAAGTCGTAAAACATGGCAAGAAACACGGTGCAATGATCTACGTTGATGACGCCCATGGTGAAGGAGTCCTAGGAAAAGGCGGAAGAGGCATAGTAAGCCACTTCAACCTAACCCACAAGGACGTACAGGTCGAGATGGGCACCTTCAGCAAAGCCTACGGCACTATTGGGGGACATATTTCAGGCTCAGATAGTCTAGTAAAGTTCGCCTACAACAAGAGCAGAACATGGTTACTGAGTAGTTCTCATCCACCAGCAATAGCAGCAGCGACAATCGCAGCCATTGATGTTCTAGAGAATGAGCCAAAGCATGTGGATAATCTCTGGAAGAACACTGAGTACTTCAAACAGGCTGTGATCGATCTTGGATTCAATACAGGAAACAGCCAAACACCAATCATACCGATAATTGTTGGTGAGAGCCACAAGGCAAAAGCGCTCGCTGATGAACTCTACAAGGCTGGAGTCTATGTTGTACCCATTGTATTCCCGATGGTAGCTCGCGATCTATCTAGAATTAGGGTACAGATGCACGCCAAGTTAACCAAGGAACAACTTGATGATGTAATCGGTAAAATAGAGACAATAGGCAAGAAATTAGAGATAATTTAGGGGTTAATACCCCTACCCTTTTTGATAAAAAGATCCCTTGTAATTTAGGGCTCAAAGAACGCTGTTAATGGTGTTCCCTTCTTTTGTTTCAAAACATCACTGCACTCTTGTGGTGATAGGGCTTTGAACTCGTAACCAAGCTCTTTGAGCAAATCCAAGCCATTATCAGTGATCTCAGGAGCAACAAGAATGGCACGTACTGTTCTTTTCTCATCTAGGTCTATGACATCCATATACTTCTTCAGCTGCTCTACAGCCTTCTTATTCGCCTTAACTCGTTTGATCTCTACAACAGTCAAAGTACCCTCTGAGTCATATCCAATAATATCTATGAAACCGGGGTCTACTGCCATCTCTTTTGTCATAGGTCTGAATCCGGGTTCAAGCATATCCGGTTTGAAGAGTAACGCCTCCTGCATTTCTTTTTCAGATGCATAGAGATTGAACTCTCCCTTATCCACAAGATCAAGCACAGAAACCAGTTGAAGCCCAGTGAAAGTGATTACCATGGACTCCCTTTCTTTACGTCTGAATACACGTACTACTAACCCATCTTTTCCCAGCTTTGTGTGAAAAATACTGCCTGATGGCTGCCAATTCACAGGAGAATAATCCTTTGGACGATGCACAAGCGCCGATCCATCTGGTTTGAATATCACCAAGCGCTCCCCCTTCTCAAGCTTACTGCTTGCTCGACCATCATAGTCTACAGTGCATTCTCCGGCTATCACAACGGTTCTATGCCGAGATATGCCTGATTTGATGACGTTTTCAGCCTCAGATAGGCTAGGGTTTTCCAGTATAGTTTGACGCTGTGGTGACTCCATGAGTTTATCCAACTGCTGTTATGATTGTGGTCCATGGGGCGTTCATTTTCTGGTCATACATCATCAAATGAGACATGGTATCACCCATTAAGAAAGTACCATGACCCGGATATAGTCTCTGAGGCGTGTACTCCATGAGCTTCTTGATACTCTTTTTCCAGTCTTCGAGCACAAAACCGGGACCATTAATGAAACCAAGTCTACCAGAAGCACCAGCAATATCACCACAAAGAAGGCTCTTGACTCCATCATCTTTCATTAGAAAGCTGATACATCCGGGAGTATGTCCCGGATTATGTATAGTCTCCAGCTCTACTTCACCGACTTTGATAATATCTCCGTCATCAACCGTTGCATCAATGGGCACTGCCTCAAATTCAAGCACTGATTCCTGATCCATATCGTATAGGCTTAGCTCGTTCAGAGTCTCGATAGCTTCTCTATCATTTGGGTGACACAGTATCTCTGTGTTCGTCTCTTCTTTGATGTCAAAGTTACCGCCGATATGGTCATAGTGGCAGTGAGTGATTAGGGTCTTTGTAATTTTCTTGGGGTTTAACCCGTCTTTCTTCATATTATTAATCATGGCTGGGATTCCATAGCCTCCCCCAGTGTCAATAAGAGCGTACTCGCTTCCACCGTCAACAACATACACGTTACAGTCTCCGCTTGGAGATAGACCATAACCTGATCCACCTACCAAATAGACTCGTTTAGTGAGCTTCATAATACCAGCAACCTTAAAGCATTGGATATTTGATATAGATTTCCCCTCAAAAACAGCGATCCCCCGGTGTTTTTTGTTATGGATAGACTTTGTGTCCACGATCAGCGATCGATCATTCGATCCCCCCCTTTGTAGTTGATGAGTTTTAACACGGATATTACACATCGAATGCAAACAGTACAAATGATCGAAGTAACTTCGATGAAAATCTTTGAGGCCTTATAATAAATATACCTTCAAGATTATGGACATAAACTGCATCCAACCCCCTCTCAGCGCCAATTAGCTTTTACAAGACATCAAGCATAGTCCAAGCAATGTTTCAGCAAGCCAACGCAATCAATAGGGAAGCAGTATACGGCATACTCTGCCACTCAACAAGAGGATCAGAGAAAAAAGCAGGCACAGCATCCGGATTCATGATAGCCCCAGGAGTATTGGCTACTGTTGCCCATGTTCTTTACAGTGAAAAAGACGATTTGCATGATCTTGTCGAAGTCATCAGAGCTCCCGATGTAGGTATGAATATGGAGTCAGCAATCCCAGTGGCGATTGATCCAATTAGAGACTTAGCGTTAATCAGGATCGAAAACCCGAGAAACACAAAGTCGATGCAACTAACAAGAAACATTGTAGCGTCTGGAACAAGTTGTGGTTCACTTGGTTTCCCATTATCATCAGTCATATTTCATGAAGACCACTTGAACGTCAACCTCACAGAGAGATTCCAAGGAGGATTCGTTTCAGCCTTCGTAGAAGAATACACAGATAACGAGTTACATGAATGGTATGAGACAGACTCCATGATGTATAGCGGTTCAAGTGGTTGCCCCGTATTTACACCAGATGGAATAGTCTTTGGTATGCAGGCAGCCACACTCATAGGTGAAGATGAAACAGATGGTGAAGCAAATCGATTATCAATTGCTCGTCTAGTCCCATCAACAGACATAATCAAGATGATGCAATCAATAGGAATCAGAGTATAGAAAAAAAGAAAATATGTGGCGTTTATTCGTCAAACTGTGCCTTGAAACGGGTTTCCATTTCGGGGTAATAGTTGGCGTTAAATTCGTCGAGTTTTTCAGGGTGAGTCAGCTTTACGTGGAAGCGGACACCACCGGGGCTCGCAGATTTCCTGTCACACCATGGACATTTGAACTGCGCCATCTGTTCTGCCAAAATACCAGCTCCAGTTAATTATTGTAAATACTAGTTATAACAGTTTGTACCGTAAATACGAGACAAACTGGTTTTTGACACTATTTTCATGCCAAATACCCCTAGGGTAAACTAACGAAAAAGTGTTGAAAAAACCCGAGTTTTTTCACATTTCAGCTACTTTTGGCTCATCTACGAGTATAATGAATAAAACACCAATAACTACCAATGCAACAGCTAAAATTATCCAAGGCAAGCCGTTGTCATAGTTATAGATATATCCGCTAAGTAGGGTTCCAATAGTCTGCATCGTCATTCCCAGTACTCCGCTTCCCCATGCACCACGCATCAGCCAGATACCTCCACCACCAATAGAAGACAATACTCTACCTCGCATAGCTCTGGGAGTCATGTTAGCAAATAGGCTCTGGAAGGCTGGGTTCATGAAGCTGTTAGTGAGCGTGGTTATGGCTGCTAGTATTACCACGTATGTGAATGTTGTGCATCTTAGGAAAAGATAGCATTGGAATCCTCCTAGAATCAGGCATATTCCAGCTATCAGTTTCTTACTATAGCGATCCACAATACTGCCTGCAGGTATTCCTAGTACTACGCTTACTAGCCCTGAAACCAGCATAACAGTACCCCACTGGGTAACAGTTAAACCGATAATCTCCTTTGCTCGAATAACCCAAAAGCTACTCACAAGAGAAGCAAAAAACACGCTACCGGACACTAAGAATGAAAGAACATAAAGCCGCTTGGGAATATCCCCCAGAACACCAAAGACGCTCTTATACGCCTCAACTATAAGCCCGGGCATCTTACCCAAACTCAAATCAAGCTTCTTAGGATTATCAATAGTCTCCTTCAAGAACTTGAATCTGAACAATGCTATAGCGGATGCAATCCAGAAGCTAGCAAAATAGAGTCCATGCATCGCCCTATTGATACCATAGGTATCAATCAACCATCCACCAACTACAGGAGCAGCTAAACCAAAAGCACTAGGAATAGCCACAGTAGCAGCAAACCCAATACCGCGTTTAGCAGGTGGAATACTATCCGCAACAAGGGCTTGTCGAGCAGGGAAATAAAAGGTAACCAAGCTCTGAACGAACATGCCTACGCCTAGCCATTGCCATGTGTTAG
>JAHLLU010000088.1 GCA_020444005.1 archaeon | reverse complement strand
CTAGCATCAATCTGCAGATCAAAGGTTCTAAGCTCTCCGCCGCGCCCATATCGGGGTAAAATTCTGATAAATCCCGTTAAGGTGATTCTGTCCCCCGGACGGGCTACATCTACTAGGTCATCTTTTAATTCAACTATAATTGATCGTGGAAGTTGTCCCGGTGGTAGGTCTTCTGGTCTTTCTTGAATTGTGACTAGTTGTTGATCTAGGAAAACCGATTCTTTTGGTACCAGCTCAAAGTTTTTTCTGTTATCACAGGCGAGGCATTTTTGAGGCTTTTGTAGAGTCTGTCCACTTTGTTCAACATGGTTTAGTTCTCCACAGACTGGGCACATGAAAGTAGCTCGTGTAACCAGTGGTGTGATTGATGATGCCCTTACAATGATGCCGTGGATCATGACTAGTCGCCCGATGTGGTCTGATCCGAGTTTTCTGAGTTGGATCTCTGCTGGTAGGTTCCGGTATCTGATATTGATGCGTTTTAGACTCTCGGCATAAATGGGGTCTCGTGTTCTGAGTTTGCTTCTGACTACTGTTGTGAATATTGATGTATTGCCTTCTGGGTCATCCATTATCAGTTGGGCTAAGTCCATGTCGAAGCTGTAGAGGTCCGTAAAGTCTATGATGAAACTTTTTTCGCCTTTTACAGCTAGTTCGCTGATTCGTTGGTCGTATTTAAAATCCCCATTATCATCAGTATAGTCCTCTATGAACTGAGTAAAGGACTGCTCAACAGACTCAAGTCTAGCCACTGTTACTCCTCCACCAGTTTACGCATACTGTCACGCCAATCCGAGACTATGCGGTGAATCCCATCATATAGGTGACTCTCCTCTGGTTGTAGTAGACGGGTGGGTGAATCTGCCTCAGAAGACGCAAGACGCGCAATCCTGTTAATCCTACTCTCAAGAATATCCCTATACCTCGCCCTTATCCTGTTTAGATTAACTTCCGTGTTCAGGTCCTCGGCAGTTTTGAATGATATATACGCCTTGGGATAGAACTCATCTGGGAGAGGAGTTGGTGGCCCCGCTGGGTTGATTCGCTCCTTGAAGTGAACCTGTGTCCACTCGTTTCCATCGAGAGCCTCATCAACGTATTCAATTAATCCATTACGTGCTAATTCCCTTGCTACCCAGTAGAATGTATTGAACTCCCTGTTTGCATCGACGGCTTCAAGCTTGTATCCAACTGTCTCTATCTCAGGAATGTTCCTTACTGCTCTACATCTAACAAAATCATTTTCATAATCGAGTCTGGGCGACCGGGAACTCATGGACGATTTTACATAGTGACAATCTTATAGAACTATTCTCTACGCTGATGAGAACGATTCAAGCTTAAATGAAGCCATTTCTCATTCAATGTAATGCAATCAACTTTCCATAACAGAGACGGCATTAAAGAACTCGCAGACAAAATAAGAAAACTCCAAAAAGATCCAAGGATCAGAAAAATGGTTGAAGACCGCATGAATGATTTCAGGACAGTCCATGAGATGGATACCTACAAGTGGTATGAAGAAATGGTCTACTGTTTACTGACCGCATTTGCTAGTGCAGTTATGGGTCAGAAATGTGTTGATGCTCTCTGCTGTGATAACACACTACTGGAAGGAAGCGAGGAGGACATTAGATCGTGTCTCGTTGATACAGGACACAGGTTCCCAAACAAAAGAGCCGAGTATATCCACAATACACAGCATCTAGCCTCCACAATCAAGGAGACAATCCAAGGATTCAATAAGAGCAAGGAAGCACGAGAATGGCTCGTGGAAAACATCAAAGGATTCGGCTGGAAAGAATCAAGCCACTACCTAAGAAACGTCGGCTACTTCGACCTAGCTATCATAGATAGACACATCATCAATAACCTAGTAGAACACAAGATAATCGATCTAGACCCAAAAAAGGGACTCACAAAGAAACGATACTTAGCTGTAGAAAAAATACTAGACATAGTAGCTGATGAGCTTGACATGCACCCCGGCGAACTTGACCTCTACATGTGGTACCGAAAAACCGGTAAGGTTCTGAAATAAACACACATTTAGGCGACACATCCCCAAATATCCAGTATGAAGGTCAAGATCAACGACGAAACAGAGAATGTACTAGCTATCTGGCGAGAAGGACACATCGTCAAGATGGTAGACCAGCGAAAACTACCCCACAGCTTTGAAATAATAACACTAGAAAACCACCGAGAAACCGCCAAAGCGATAAAAACAATGGTAACACGAGGCGCGGGAGCCATCGGAAATGCAGCTGCCTTTGGAATGGCTCAAGCAGCATTAGAAGCCGAAAACAAACCACTAGACGAATTCATAGAATACATCAACAATGCAGCGGAAACCATAAGAAAAACACGTCCTACCGCCGCTAACTTGTTCAAAGCCGTTGATAAATGTCTTGAGGCAGGTGGATGGGGTAATGTCTCTGTACGCGTAGATGGTATCGTGAAAAGGGCTGATGAGATTTTAAAACAGGATATGAAAGCCTCTAAGGAGATTGCTATAGCTGGGAACCGGTTAATCGAGGATGGGTTCAAGATTCTCACTCATTGTAACGCTGGAGCACTTGCCTATGTTGATCACGGAACTGCACTTGCTCCTATACGTGAAGCTGTGAAAGAAGGAAAAGATGTCTTTGTGTGGGTTGACGAGACCAGACCAAGATGCCAAGGTGCAAGGATTACTGCTTGGGAACTCGAGCAAGAGGGTATTCCTTATGCTTTGATAGCCGATAACGCTGCTGGGCATTATATGCAGAAAGGAGAAGTCGATATGGTAATTGTTGGCGCGGATAGAATAGCCGTCAACGGTGACACAGCAAACAAGATCGGTACATACGAGAAAGCAGTAGTCGCTATGGAAAACAAGATACCCTTCTGGGTAGCCGCTCCGGGAATGACATTTGACCTAAAAATAACTTCAGGTGCAGAGATAGAGATTGAGGAACGAGAACCTGAAGAGGTTAGCATGATGTGGGGACAGGGGGAAGATGGTAAACCCACAAGAATCAGAATCGCAGCCGAGGGAACCAAGGTCCGAAATCCGGCCTTTGATGTAACTCCATACAAGTATCTTGATGGTTTCATTACTGAATACGGTTTGATTCAACGACCCTTCAATGAAGGAATAAGATGGTTGTTCGGACAACCAGGTTTACCCCCCGGGTTCAAATATCGTTGATTTTAATTCTCAACAACTGCTTCTAGTGGAGGCTCATACACATAAAGCCCAAGTAGTATAGGTCCATTAGATAGGTTTCCGAAAATAGGAATCTTGTTTATTCTCTCAGCTTCCATGATCTCACCTACCTCTGTGAGGGTGGTGTTGTATCTTACCCATATCAATGGCTCTGAAAATATTTCTCCAACAAGAACTGTGTGTGGGTCAAGTTTCTCATCGATAACCCTTCTTTGAATGTCCCCTGGTGTAATGATTCCAATTGGTTCATCCTCATCAGTCACAATCATGGCATCGAGGTTAAAATAGGACATAAGACTCTTTGCGGATGCAACCGATCTATTTTTCTGCACCTTCACAATGTCTTTTACCGCGATATTCTTAACCTCTACTGTCACTAAGCCCACCCAATCCAGAAAAAGCATCTTTAATGTTATCCTTTGCGGAGCTCTAAGAAGGACTAAGAATATAGAGTAATCATACAGGTGATTATTTGGCTAGGTTCTACTAACCAAATCGCTTAAATTAATGTATGATATGAGGATGTGTTGTCCCGCCCGCCCTAGCTCAATGGCAGAGCATCCGGCTGTAGTCATCGCCCTGCGGGGCAGTGGCAATCAAGCCATGAGCAGACACCGGAGGGTTGCAGGTTCAACTCCTGCGGGCGGGACCATTCTCAAAACGTCATCGGGTTTTATGGTGGAACATCAGTATCTTCTTTGAGTTGTCCCTTGGTGGTCTGAAGATAGTGAATAAGTCGAGTCTATTCTGTTCTTTGAGTCTGTCATATATTTGGACCCACGCACAGTCTTCTTCATAGTTACCGACCTCGCACTTTCCATTTACTTGTCCTCCACAAGGACCATTTAGAAGCCCTTTGGAGCATCTGGTTATGGGACATATGCCTCCTGTCTCATCGAGGATGCATTCTCCACATGCCTTACATCTGTCATGGAATATGCCTAGACGTTCTGTCTCTCCAATAAATAGCGTGTCACTAGCTGGAAGAACCACCTTATTAGCATAATCTCCGATTGTCTGAACTCCTACACCACAAGACATCACAAGTATCGCGTCAGCCTCCGCGATCTCCTTCTTGTACTGGCGGAGGTCTCTCTTGTTTATCCTTATGTCACATGGATCTTCTACGACCTTAGTTCCTAATACCCTGTCTCCAAGTATTTCTGCCATTTCTTTTACTTGTTCTTCTCCTCCAGTCATGCACGAGGTTGAGCATGTTCCACATCCTACTATGAAGAGTTTGGGGAAGGGTTTGATCATCTCGTCGATTTCTTCCATTGGTTTCTTTTTTGTTATTATCATTCATATCACCTCAGAAATGCTCCAATAATGGGTCAAATATCCGCTCATAGAGAACTGCCATAACGTGGATACCTGCAGCGCTCGTTGTCTTTTTTATCTCATCGATAAAAGGTCCAAAGAATTCAATGTTGACCTCATCATACTTCTCATGCCGTTTCTTCTTATCTGGCTCATCCTTGGCTTTCTTCATAGCCGCCATTAGATCAGGTGGGACCGAGACTCCTGGTATGTATTTGTCAAAAAAGTCCGCTATGCCATACCCCTTTAGTGGGAAGATGCCGATTAAAACCGGACATTTGTATTTCTCGACTTCTTTCAGGAATGTCTTTGTCTTTTCGATATCAAACATTGTCTGAGTCTGGATGAAGTCTGCGCCTAGTTTGGTTTTACGTCCAATCTTTAACACTTCAGGCATCAAAGGATCAGCGTTTGGGTTACCAGCAATTCCGACATTGATCTCGACCTTGCCGTGAATCTCATTACCCGCTAAGTCCACTCCCTCATCTATCATCTTGTGAAGCAGGTATGTGAACTGCGCCGAGTCAATATCATAGACTGACTGTGCGCCTTTGTTATCTCCTAGAACAGTATGATCTCCTGATATTGCTAAGATGTTTTTAATTCCGAGATACTGTGCTGCTAGAACGTCTGACACTATTGCGAGTCTATTTCGATCTCTGATGGTCATCTGGTAGACTGCTTCTAGGCCTACCTCTTCCTGTATCTTCCATGAAGGAATCAATGAGTTCATGTAGGCATATGCCAATGGATTGTCTGTAACATTGGCTGCAATTACGTAAGGTTTCATTGCTCTTGCGCTTTCAAGAACCTCATCGATACTTGTGACCTTTTCAGGTTCAAGTTCTCCTGTTAGAACAAATTTTCCTGCTTTGATATCCTTCACGAGATTACTATACGCGGGACGGTTGATGTTCATTTAAAATCACAGAAATATCTATGCCGTTCCTAATATTAAGATTATTCTAACATTAAATTTAGCGTAAATTAAATATATAGATTAATTATTATAATTACCAACTTCGGAAAAGATTAAACAAGAAACTAAATTCTGCTGTTGAACCTTTTTAGAGTTACGATCTTTTAAATATTGATCCAGTTATTTTAAAACTGAACATTTGATCGTAATATTTTATTTTAATTACCATATGCCAAAATTCTCATTTAAAACAATATTAATTTTATACAAATGCTAAAATTATAATCTTGGACAAAAAGATATAAATTAAACTAACTTTACCACGATTATAATAAATACAATAATTATCATACATATTATAAATACCTTGAACACAAACATACGTAAGGAGGCAACAATTCGTTGTCCAAGAAAGACCTTAACATAAAATTTGATGAACTTTCATCTGCTCTAGGAACTTTCAAAGGTTTACAGATTAGTATAGGCAAAATAATTGACGAGGAATGGGAAGAACCAATGGGTCCTACCCCATTCCCATCAGTTGGTACCTTACGAGACTGGGATAGAAAACTTCTCGAAAGATACAAACCATATTACATGCCAATCTGTGATCTTTGTTGTCTATGCACCTTTGGAAAATGTGATCTTACAGGCGACAAGAAAGGAGCCTGTGGACTTACCCAAGCTGCTCAACAGTCACGTGTTGTATTGATCTCATGTTGTATAGGAGCTTCAACTCACTGTGCACATGCAAGGCACATGTTGGGTCATCTGCTTGAGGAGTATGGGCGCGATACTGAATTAGATGTAGCATTAAACACCAACGTTGAAGCGCCTCATATACGTCTCGTATGTGGTTATAAACCTAAAACCATAGGCGACTTAGAGGAGGCATTGGATTATGTCGAGACCCAGATTGTCCAATTAGTTGCATCAGCACATACTGGACAGGAAGGGGACGCCATTGATTTTGAGTCCAAGGCTTTCCATGCAGGGATGCTTGATCATGTCGCCATGGAGGTAGCCGATATCTCTCAGATATCCACGGTAGGGATGCCAAAGGGCTCTTCCGAAGCTGGAATGACTACTATGGGATTCGGTGCCATCGATACAAGTAAGACTGTGATCATGTGTATCGGTCATAATGTGCTGCCAAGTGTAGATATTATAGATTACCTGATGGAGCATGACTTATTTGAAAAAGTAGAAATTGGTGGTTTATGCTGCACAGCCCTAGATAACAGCAGATACGATAATCGAGCAAAGATCATGGGACCAATCTCATGGCAGATAAGATATGTACGTTCAGGAATACCTGACGTAGTTGTCATCGATGAGCAATGTTTACGTACCGACATAGTCGATGAAGCAGCAAAGATCGGGACGCCTGTAATTGCTACAAGCGAAAAAAGTATGATGGGGCTACCAGACCGCACACATGATGATGCAGACGAGATTGTAGCTGACCTTGTTTCTGGTCGTCAGAAAGGAGTGCTAATCATTGAGCCGAGAAAGGTCGGAGAGGTCGTAGTAAAAACAGCCTTAGCTGTATCCCCGAAAAGAACAGAGTATAAGAACCCACCAATCAAGGGCCTTCTTGAAGGCTTAGACAGATGCCGAGGCTGCGCAGAATGCATTGCAGCATGCCCAAACAACCTACCAATAATGGAAGCAGTTAAAGCAGCAGAACAAGGAGATCTCAAACCACTTGAAAGGCTACAGCCACTCTGTGTTGGATGCGGTCGCTGTGAGAGCGCATGTCCCGAAGATTTGCCTCTCATGAGTTACATGTACGCTGCTTCCTCTGAATCATGCAAGGGAGAATGTTACAATGTAAGGGTCGGTAGCGGCGCTATTACTGATGTTGAGATCAGAGAAGTCGGTAAAGGTATAGTCTTTGGCGAGATACCTGGTGTAGTCGCGTTAGTTGGATGCGCTAACTATCCTAATGGCGGAAGTGAGGTAGCAATGATAGCTGAGGAGTTCCTTAAACGTAGATTCATAGTACTGGCTACTGGATGCTCCGCTATGGACTTGGCTTCACTTGTAGATGACGAAGGCCAAAATCTTTATGACCGATATCCGGCTGTCTTTGACGCCGGTGGATTGCTCAACATCGGAAGCTGTGTATCAAACGCCCACATCACGGGTGCTACCATCAAGATCGCTAATATCTTCGCCAAGAGACCTCTCAGAGGTAACTACGAGGAGATCGCAGACTATGTCTATAACCGAGTTGGAGCTGTAGGAATCTCTTGGGGTGCCATGAGTCAGAAAGCATCGAGTATCGCATCAGGATGCTGGCGTCTAGGAATCCCGGTAATTGTGGGTCCGCATGGTTCAAAGTATAGGCGCAATCTGCTTGGAGCGAAAGACAAGGATGAAGACTGGGTTACCATTGATGCTCGAACTGGACAAGATATGTATGTTGGTCCGACACCAGAGCACTTGTTCTACTC
>JAHLLU010000087.1 GCA_020444005.1 archaeon | reverse complement strand
ATTGCTTGTGACCACATGCTTTCCCCTGCTCAGGGCAGCCTTGACATAGCTTAGAGTTGGTTCTCCAGTCTTGATGTTGGTTATTGTCGCTTCTACTATGATTTCGGCGTTAGTATCTGTAATGGTCTCCATACTGCTCAAGCCTTTGATCCCTTGGGGGTATCCTTCGAGGCTTCCTGTCTCTTGGAAGACATCAAGCAGAGTCTGTAAGTCGAGTCCTTTTGGGTCGTATATGCTGCCTTTGCTACGTCCACTGATGGCTACAATTTTTACGTCTAGACCAAAGTGGTCCTTTAGCCAGTCATGTTTGTCTCTAATAGTCTCCGCTAGGCTTTGTCCTACCGCGCCGAAACCGATCAAGGCGATGTTAGTCATTTCTCTCCTTGTTTTCATAGGGTCTCTATAATAGATATTGCTTCTTTTTTTAGTAGGCTAGTTAATAAGAAGAGGAGGGGTGCGGCCTCAACTTAGGGGACTCCCGCGAGCGGTCAGCCCATACCTAGTTTGGAGGCTGCTAAGTTCCTCAAAAAAAACTTATTCTGCTTGTATTTAAGATTTATAGTTTACTATGTGTACAATATTCTATATATTTTAGTTACGCGATATTATTTCCATCCAATAATATAGAACAATGATCCATATCTTATTACAAGTAAATACCGTTGAAAACCAATATGATCAAAACTCGAAGCATTTATTGCTCTAGAAAACAAGCCTCAACCCATGAAAATAGCCCTAGTCGAGCCCCCCAAAGACTTCTGGTTTGTAATGGGGAAATACATGCCTCCACCTTTTGGGCTGTTATGCTTGGCTGCTTATCTTGAGCACGCGCGAACAGGCGACGAGATCACAGTTATTGACTGTCAGGCAGAGGGACTGGACTGGGATGGACTAGAGAAGCTACTATCCGAACTTGAACCCGATGTAGTGGCTTCAAGTGGGATGGCGACAGCAAACGCGTATTACGGTCTTAGAGTCTGCCAGATCACAAAACAACTCAACCCCCACACTAAAACGGTATTAGGGGGAACCCACTACACGGCGTTAGCGGATGAGACATTAACCAATTACCCTGAAGTGGACTACATTGTAATAGGAGAGGGGGAGGAAACCTTCGCGGAGTTGGTTACCTGTATTGAAAAAGATGATGACTACTCCACTGTACTAGGATTGAGCTATAGGGGGAACAGAAACCCAGACAGGCCACTCATATGTGACCTAGATCAGTTACCACCCCCCGCGTACCACTTGGTGGCTGAACATATGGATGGTTACTACTTCTCGTTGATGGCTGAAGAAGACAAGCCATTTGCAATAGTTGAGGGTAGCCGAGGATGCCGCCATAACTGTAGTTATTGCAGTCAGTGGAGATTCTGGAACCAGACTCACCGATTCAAGTCAACTCATCGCATCGTTGACGAGTTTGAACAACTCTATACGGAGTATGGAAGCAGGTTCTTCTGGTTCACTGATGACAACTTTGGGCTTCATAAACACACAGAAGAGGTATGTGACGGATTGATTGAACGTGGATTAGGAGACGAGATTGAGTGGTTCTGTCAGCTCAGAGTCGATGATATTGTCTCAAATCCAGATATAGTTGTCAAGCTGAGAGAGGCTGGGGCGATCTGGGCCCTCGTAGGGTTTGATAATTTGAGTGAGGATATTCTGAAAAGCTATAGGAAAAAGGGGGTTGCCAAGACTGACTCCAAGCGTGCAGTTGAATTGCTCAGGGAGAACCAGATATTCAGTCAAGGCACATTCATCATAGGTCACCCCAGTGATAGTCACGAGTCTATTGAGGCGTTGAGAAATTACGCTGATTATCTTGACCCAGATATTGCCACCTTTTTCGCGTTGACTCCTTTCCCGGGCACAGAGATATACGAGGACGCATTGGAGCGGGGGTGGATCGAGGATACTAATTGGGCTCATTATGATATGGTTCACGCGACTATGCCCACAAAGCACCTTACAAGAGAAGAGGTCCAAAAAGAACTCTGGAATTGCTACAACAGTTTCTTCACAAACCTACCTAGACTCTACAAGGGGATTACCAGTGATAACCCCGTCACCCAGCGCACATATGGATATCTTGCTCGTCAGAATATATTGGCAAACCTGAAAGACATCTTCCGATAGTGACTAATTATGCAGCCATCGATCAAAAAACGGCAACTAGTCGCTTATCTGCTAATATTCGTGGCTGCACCGACATTAACATTCGTTATTGGCTCATGGTTGGATGGCTTACTTGGGTTACCTGTTTTTCCAGTGTTCCCCGTGAACCTGTTCACAGGTATCTCGGTCATGATACTTGGCCTTAATCTGGGTATAAAATCAACAAGGCAACTCTACAGACACGGAGGAGGATTACCTTGGGGGGAAGCAGCCCACGAGGTAGAGACCCAGAGACTTGTTACCACAGGAATCTACGCGTATTCAAGAAACCCAATGGTACTCGGATACAGTCTGCTTCCTGTGGGGATGGGTTTGATGTTCCAGAGCTTAGGGATGGTATTGGCTCTAACTCCCGCGGTGCTTGTATTGAATTATATTATCGTAAAACAGCGTGAGGAGCCAAGACTCCTTGAGCGATTCGGAGAAGATTATAGATTATACAAAACGGAGACCCCTTTCATGTTCCCCAACTGGAACAAACTAATCAAAGATTACCTGATTCCCTACATAAAGACGCATTCCAATCAACTCAGCTACGTCATCTTAGCTGAGATCAGTCTATTCCTCACCACTTTGGTGGTATTGAATTACCAACCAGCAAACAACATTGGATCAGCAAACTTAGTATCTGACCTCTTTTTCGCGTCTATCTGTGTTCTCGGCATCATAGCTGGCGTCGCCCCAAGATATTGCAGCTTTTCTTTTAGAGGCGAGAGACATGGAGAAGGAGTATCTGGGCATCACCCGAACTGTGGCTCATTTGAGGGGCATACGGTATCCTTCGGAGGTAGCCAATATTGTGCTGGTTGTAGTGGTTTGGTTATTGGAGCAATATTATCACTCGTGGGATTGGTTACTGGTTATTATCCCTTTGATCTTCAGATTGGTTTCTGGTTCGGGGCTATGCTTGTTTTTCTCGGCTTAGCTCAGCATTTCATTGATCTTGGCGTAGGTTGGGTGCATCTGTGGCTGAATTTGGGTTTTGTATTAGGTGACTGGCTTATGTACGCGTCGATTAAGGCGAATCTGAGATTCACGGTCTCAATTTACTTCCTCACGGTAACCATTTGGTGGATATATGCACGTATCAGGGCAAGCCAATGGACCCACGTAGCTGTTTGTACTGATTGTACCGAATATTGCATGCTTCGTTTTGAGTAAGCTTTGAATAACAGACCTCCTCCTTTTGATCAGTGAACAAACTTGGTGTACTGCACAAAGTGTGGAACCGAGAACGATGAAAACGCCACAGAGTGTAAAAACTGCGGCGCCCTCTTGAAACCACCAGCCTACAGATATAGAAGAGACGACTGGGATTTCGATGACGATTGCTTCGGAGGACGGAGAAGAGGCACATGGCCAATGATCATTGGAATATTCCTGATTATCTTGGGCGCATCTTCGCTACTGGAGGATGTTTTCTGGTGGGCGAGCTTTGATTTCCTCTGGCCGCTATTCATCATAGCCATTGGCGTACTCATCGTATCAAACTCGATGAAACGCTAACCCATTATTTTATCCCGTTTCTTGTTGCCTGACACGCTCATACAGTACTATGCTCGCTGCAACACTAACATTTAGTGAATCCATTTTTCCCTTCATTGGAATATAGACAATGCTGTCACATTTACTAAGTAACGTAGGGTTGATTCCACGGTCCTCTCCACCCAAAACCAAAGCCACAGCACCGCTGAGCTTCTCCTCATAGTAGGGCTTGCTACCTGAAGCGTCTATTCCGATCACTCTAAGGCCCTCGTCCTGCATCTGTTTGATGGCTGGGTAGAGGTTGGTCTGCCATACAGGCACATTGAGGCTCGCACCCATGCTGACCCTGTGTACTGTGTTGTTTACCTCGGCTGAGCCTTTCTTGGGGATTAGTACGCCGTCTGCTCCTGCTCCTTCACTTGTCCTGATTATGGCTCCCAGATTGTGGGGGTCTTGCACTTGATCAAGGATCAATACGCATACTTCTTTGCCTGTTTCTTTGAGTACCTTGCTTAGGCTCCAGTTCACGTTGGTCTGCGCATAACCGATAACCCCTTGATGGTTGCCGGTTGTACTTAGGCGGTCCATCTGTTTGCGTTTTATTAGCTCTACTTTGACGCCTTTCTTGCGGGCGAGGTCTGTGATCTGTTTTATCTTGGCGTTATCATCGTGTCCGTATTCGAGTTTTATGCTGAGTACTAGTCCTTGTTTAAGTGCCTCGTAGACTGGGTTGCGTCCTTCAAGCTGTATCATTGATTCTCAACCATGAAATAATATGCTTGGTTTTAAATGGTGTATATTATAGCCGTTTTGCTAACACATAGTATCGGCAGCGTTCCCCGGTTATACCATCAAGCTCAACACCATATGCCTGCCTGTAGCCTCGTTTCAAACAAATACTCATGGCAGCAGGATGATCAGCATAGTAAACAATCGAATCATAGCCTTTCTCCCTAACCATATCCTCAAAGTACTTGAAAAAAGCTGAGCCAAAACCTCTGCCTCGGTATGTATCAGCGAGCCATATCTCGTGAAGCTCGATAAAATCCCCTTTTATACCAAGCTCTTCCTCAAGAATATGCTTGTCCTCTGGTTCTCTTGGGTCACCGTTGGGGTGTTCCCGTGTGTTGCTTGCGTGCCAGATGGTGTGTCCCACGAGTTCTCCGTCTTCTCTCCACATGATCAAACGCTCAGGCTTCTCGGTGATCAGGTTTTCCTCGGTCTCACCCAGACTGAGTCCAAGGTTTTCTAGATGTGCTCGGAGTTCCTCTATGTTTCCGCCGTGGGTAAACTCTACCATAATCCAGTAGGGGCTCTTTCCATGTTTTAGGGGTGTCGGTGGGATACGTTTTAAACAAAGCATACTGAAGAATGTATGATCGCGTTGTCAGAGGGAAGCATGAAACAGATGGCTGAGCTACTCAGAAAAGGAGCAACCATGCTAAGCGAGTCTTGTCCAGAGTGTAATACCCCTTTGTTCAAGCTTCAAGATGGAACACTGGTCTGCCCCATGTGCAACAAACCAGTAGTAGTGGTCTCGGCTGACGCAGACACAGAGGTAATGGCTCAACAGGGAAGCATCGACCAGACTCTTCTCACCAAGGTGAAAGAGATACAGGGTATGCTTGAAAAAGAGAAAGACCCCACTAAGATCAATGCATTATTGGAGACCTTGATGAAGCTTCTTGATGCTCGTGAACGAGTTAGAAAACTAGGCTAGAACAGGGTTATTATCAGCACAGCTACTACAATCAACAACGAGCCCGCTGCGACACGTTTTGTAATCTTCTCCGAGTCACGTAACAGTATCGCACTCAGGATAAGTCCGAACAAGGGATTAGCGCCTATGATAGCCGATGTAACGCTCACTGAACCCATCTGGGTAGCGGTAAACATACCGATCCACGCTGTGCTTGTCGCTATTCCTCCACCGACCAGCCATGGAATCGCTTTTTTACTGAGTTTAAACTCGCCTGTACGGCCCATCAAACGTAGAATCACTGGATAAGCAATAAGACTGGTCAAGGCACCTACAACCGCTCCGAGAACCGACTCAGGCAGGATGTTTAAACCGATCTTACGCACCGCGCTGCTGCAGGCGTAGAAGAACGCTGATGCCAGCGGTATCACGAGGTTTGTTAGACTGATTTTCCCTCCTTCTCCAGAGCCACTCATTAACGCTATACCCGCCACCACAAGCAATGAACCAAAAACCGTAGCCATTGAAACCTTCTCACCGAGAAATAATACGGCGAGGATTAACGCGAATATTGGATTAGTTCCTGTGAGGCTTGTGCTGATGGGAACTCCTAGCCGGTCAATACTCAGATAGTTGAGAGTTCTACCAAGGATCGCCGCCAAGAAACCAGCTAATGCGAAGTAGATTACAGCGGTCCAGTTTAACTCTGGTGGGTTGAACAAGAGTAATGCGCTGAGGATGGTTACTTGTACTCCTGCTACCATCAAAGTGGCTGTTACTGGAGTACTTTCTTTCATTCCTTTTCTTACCAGTACCGCGTTTACCCCGAAGCTGAATGCAGCGAGTAACGCGTAGACCTCGTAGCGCATACTTGACGCCACATCGGGGGTATTATCGGATATAAAATCCACTGATCGCTTTTATTCAGAGCAGATCCCCTCGCTCAATTTTAGCTAAAAATAATTTAGGTAGTTAATACTACCGAAAATAATCACCAACCTGTCTTTTCCCCGATCCTCAGTAACGTATAGAGTCGATCACCGGGGAAAACAAGCCTAGCTGGGTACATGGTATGAACCACGCCATCAATAGGCGCCTTAACTTCAGCTAATATGCTACCATCCAAATCCTTGATCAAGCCAATAGTCTCTCCTATGGACAATATATCACCATAGTCGGCATCTGCCTCGAATATCCCTGCTTCAGGCGCCATTACACCCTCCCATTCCATATCAAGGTAACGCTGGTTTTCCGGTTTCTCTGGTTCACCGTTCATCATTTTGAAGTATTTTAGTAGGTTCACTGTGCCTCGTACATGGTCCTGTATGAACTCTTCCAGTGGCTGGGTTCTGTACCCGAGACCAGACTCGCTGATTATGCTTGCAACACCGTTTGAGACCAGTGTATGTATCATGGTACCGGGGCTCGTGTGACCAATCTCCGGGGTACCCGGCAAGACATACTCCAACCCAAACACCTTAGCCATAGCCTCAGTGGTCTTATCAATATTATCACCAATCCGTAGCTGGATTGTGTGCACAAGATGGCTCTCAGGTAAATCGCCACCCCGGAAATCAACGTGATAATCCGCCTCTTTTAGTATCTGATAATTGGCGTAAGCGACACGCTGGGTTAATCCGCCTTCTGGGTCTCCCGGGAAAACACCGTTTATGCCTACTCCGTCAAAGGGGCTGCTTCCCGTGCTTCTGAGGTTCAGCCATCTGAGTCTCCACTGGAACGCTGGCATATTCATTACTGGTATGGTGATGAAGCGTCCTCTGAGCTTCTCTGGGTCTATTAATTGGTAGAGTCTGGAGGCTGCTTCTACTCCGCAGTACTCTGTTGGATATAAGCCGCCTGTCACCGCGAGTGTGGGGCCATCCTCTACACCATTTACAACTCCCACCGGGACCTTAGCGTCCACGAGCAGGTTGTCAACAACGGGAACATACCCGAACTTCTTCTGGCCTTTTGGCACCTTGAATGGGTCAAACGTCATAGAAAGTAACTTGTTACAACCTGTATATAACGCGCCGGGTGGGATTCGAACCTACGTGAACTGGTTGGTTCCATTCGGTCTTCAGCCGAAACCGTTAGGCCTGACTCTGGCACCGGCGCGTTATCAAACTATTAGTTTTTTATGATAAAACTGGTGTAACAGAAAAGGCGAGCATGAGGAACCAACCAGTTTTACTCGGCTCACCTTGCGGTTTCCCGCATAATGTGTTTTAGGTCTGAGGTATATATGCATTAAATACTGGGAGGCGGAACATAGTTGGTACTATGGTATTTCCCGTATGTTTTTTCCTATCTCGTAGACAACGTCGCTTTCCCAGATGGATGGGCTTGTTACCATGTGGATTACTCCGTCGGTTGGTACCTTGATCTATTCAAGGGTTTCACCGAATAGGTCCTTGATGACTCCTAGTACCTGATCTTTTTTGACGAGGTCTCCGGCTCTGACGTTGCTGATGAAGAATCCGCCGTGTTCTGCGTATAGGTGGTAGGGTTCGTAGGTGTATGCTTTGGGTGGTACGATTGGTTCTCCGTC
>JAHLLU010000086.1 GCA_020444005.1 archaeon | reverse complement strand
TTACGAGACTCACTGAACAAACCATTAGCAATTTCCGAGGCATGTTCAACGATTAAAAATAGGGGGCGGTTTCTCTTAATCGATATTGGCAAACCAGATAACCCGTTTTTCGGGGGATTCATGAGTGTATTCATGAGGTTTTTAGTGCCCATATTGGGGGGTCTGATAACTGATTATGGGCATAGAAACCCATGGAGTAAGCTGTATCTTACTTTCGCAAAGTTACCTCCTAACAATGTTCTTGTCTCTATCGTACGACAACATGTCGTGGTTGTAGATCGAATAGAGAAGATTTTTGGTGCTTTAGTGATCATATTGGGTTTCAAATCACTTGACTAGGAAATAAAATGTATTTTCCTTGGGTTAGTTTTAATAATTTCCTGTTATGTAGTTTGGTGATAGGGTTCCATAGGCTAGGAGTGTAACGAAATTAACAATCAAAGATAGGCAATATCAATTAGAGTTCGTCAACGAGACGCTCAAACAACTGGACCTAACCTACATACACCCGCTCCTAGCGACAACAACTAAATATGCTATTTCAACGGGTGGAAAAAGACTCAGACCAATGATAGCTATACTTTGTACCGAGATGCTCGGAGGGGACTATCTCGAAACAAAAAACATGTTTCTAGCTCTAGAACTAATCCATAATGCAACACTTGTCCACGATGATATCATAGATGAAGACTTGTATAGGCGAGGGGCACCTTCGCTTTTCAAAGAATACGGAATAAAGAAAGCAGTTCTCACTGGAGATGCATTACTGAGTATAGGGCTAATGCATGCCTCACAAACAGGAAAACCCGAGATAGTTGGATGGCTGGCTGAGACCGCTTTAAAGATGGTGCAGGGTATAACCCTGCAGAATCAGTCTAAACATAAACTGATGACCATTGAGCAATATCTTCATATGAATTACCTGAAAAGTGGAAGTCTCTTCGAGGCAGCAGGAGCACTTGGTGGAATAGCAGGTTCAAACAACCCCGATGATGTGAAGAACCTAGCTCAGTTTGGAAAATACTTCGGGAATGCGTACCAGATAAGGGATGATATTATCGATGCCTTCAATGCGCATAGTGATAGCTCAGCCAATAACGATCTTCTGAATGGCGATTCCTCATTATTATTGTTATATGCTTTAGAGTCAGAGAAATTAGCAAATCAAGACAAGAATACGTTGCTCTCTTTATATCAGGGCGAATCAAAAGACCTTGATGTAGATTATATCAAACGTATCTACGAAACAACAGGTGCATTACAAAACTCCATAGTCAAAATGGAGGAATACGCTGCGCTCGCAGGTAATTTATTACATCAATATCCTGATTGTGACGCAAAGGAATCACTTCATGAGCTGTTGGACCAATACAACCATGATTTCTCAAACAACTTAGAGAATATGTCAATCGATTTCATACAAGCACAATAACCCGGAGTAAACAACAGTGAATTATCCAGAAAACAACCAAAAATATGACGTAATAGTAGTAGGCGCAGGACCAGCAGGCTCCAGCGCAGCAAAAGCAGCAGCAGAAAACGGAGCTAACGTACTTCTCGTCGAACGAGAACTAGAAATTGGTGTACCTGACAAATGCGGCGAGTTTCTCCCCTCTCTAGAAGAGATGAAACGTCTTGCACCAAATGTACCTGACTTGGAGACAATGTTTGACCCACCAAGTCACTGTATCGTAAATCACACAAAGTATGTTAACTTCGTCTTTCCAAACAATGTAGAGTTCCCAGTTGATTTCAAAGGTGTAGTAGTAGAACGCAAGCTATTTGACAAGCATCTAGCTAATGTGGCTGGACGCGCGGGCGCAGAGATTCTGCCTTTCACTCAGGCTATTAAATTGCTTGAAGATGGTGTTAGAGTTAGGACTGGCGGAGAGGTCTATGATCTGAAGTCGGATGTTGTCATTGGTGCTGATGGTGCATACTCTTTGATTGCTCGTGAGGCTGGGTTACCGATTTCTACAGATCCCATTGATTATGGTGTGGGTTATCAGTTTGAGATGGTCAATGTTGACCATGATCCAGAATACGTGGACATGTATCTGGGTGAAGACATTGCACCAGGTACTTATGCTTGGATCATACCCAAGGGGAAGGATATTGCTAACGTTGGTACGGGAGTTAGAGCCCCCTTTATGGAGAAAGGCATGACAATTAGAGACTATCAAAGAAACCTCGTAAAGAAACACCCCATCACATCAAAGAAACTCAAAAACGCGGTACCCACAGCAGTAAAAGCCGGAAACATACCCGTAGGAGGACCAATCGAAAATACCACCACAGATAACGTGATAGTGGTTGGAGATGCAGGTGGACACACCATACCAACAGTAGGAGGCGGCATACCTCCGGGTATGATCATAGGTAAGATCGCTGGTCAAGCAGCTGCAGCTTACATTAATGATGGTTCTCCTTTATCTAATTTTGATGATGGTTGGAAAGCCCAAATGGGTGAGGTACTCTATACCAGTCTGAGGCTTAGAAAGATGAGTGATGTGGTGTTCAGAAGCAAGGCTATGATAGAAGTTGTAACGAAGCTTGATTGGCTTACTAAGGATACCATATCTAAGTTCATCTACTGTAAAATGGATGCCAAGATGAAACTTATTGAGCAAGTTTTACAGACACAGTGGAATAAATAAAATTAACTATTATTACCTACTTGTGGTCTCATCTGCTTAATGTAATCAAGTCTAGGCAAATCTAAGGGTAATCCAAATCCTCAAATAATTCTTAAATGGTTAAATAATACACAACTAGAATATTGCTCAAAATGTGATTAAACATGGCAGACATATACAAGAAGAATAAAAAAATGAAAAAAAGTTTTCATAGTGATAGTAAGAGACCAAAACGATTTTACAAAATAGATTTGACAATGCTTTTACTCATTGTTACTGTTTGTTCCATTGGTTTCTCGATCATATATTCAATTGACCCCGCGGATTATGATCAAGTAGATCATACACACGAAGGCATAGCATGCAGCAGTTGTCACGACTCCGATACTTATGATCTGTTGAAAGAACCAGGTGAACTTTGTTTAGATTGCCATGGTGCTGATGGTGTGATGCCAGTCGAAGAGGGTCACGGTTTTGGAATGGATTGTACAACCTGTCACACAATAGCTACTCCTGTAGAAACAGGAGACGGTGAAGATGATGGAGAAGATGGAGGAGAAACCCCAACCTCATTCCACCCAACTATACCTGAAGGTACAGATTGTACATCTTGTCACGATATAACAATCAAAGCTCATGATACCTGCACAGGATGTCACGATCTTGAATCAGAAATCACAGATACTTCTCTTCTCTGTTCCGATTGTCACGAAGATGAGTACTCGGAGTGGGAAGAAGGAATTCACGTAAGCAATCATGAGGAAAAGATATGCATCGATTGTCACAATCCGCATGAACCATACGTAATCATTGATGATACGCTTCCTCCTGTTCAATCTATCACAAGTGAAACTGAAGTGCCTGGACCCATAATACCTCCAGCGATCTTCTTCGCAGTAATAATTGGCGCATTGTGTGCAGTAGTTTACATGTTTTACTTTAGGAGTGCATAAAAATGACTGAAAGCCTGAATCGAAGAGATTTTATCAAAGTAATGGGCGCTGGTAGTGCCTACATATTAGTAAAAAGCATGACACCTTTGGGTTCTGTTGAGAAGATACTCAAAGTAGAACAAGGGTCTGAGACCGCCTCAGGTAAGAGATATGGTATGGTCATTGATGTCGGCGCTTGTATAGGTTGCAGGCAATGCATCTATGCCTGCAAAGCAGAAAACAACGTCCCAAATGATCCTCAACCAATGCAGTGGATCGAGACCTTTGAGATGGATCAATCCGAACCAATAACACGCGTTTTCAGTGTACCCCCAAGCAACTCAAAAACAGACTATACCAACAGCCCTAACCAGGGTAAATGGTATATGCCAGTACAATGTGTTCACTGTGAAGACCCCCCATGTGTCAAACTTTGTCCAACTGGTGCTACCTTTATCGGTGAAGATGGTATAGTTGAGATGGATTATGACAAGTGTATAGGTTGTAGACAGTGTATGGCTGCTTGTCCATATAATGCGAGAAGCTTCAACTGGGGTAAGCCAGAACTCGATGATGCAGACATCAACCCGCTAGTCCCAGTGCGACCAAATGGAGTGGTCGAAAAATGCACCTTCTGTGTACACAGGGTAAGAGAAGGTAGACTACCTGCTTGTGTAGAGGCTTGTCCAGTCGGGGCGAGACACTTTGGAGACCTAAATGATCCCGATAGTACCGTATCCAAAATACTAGACAAATACATCAGTGCAACCACACTGGAGGAAATGGGTACCCACCCCAAGTTGTTCTATATTAATAGTGGCAACAAGTGGCTGGAGGAGGACTAAAAATGGGAGAAAAATCCAATAGAATCATTGCAATGATGGAGAACACTGGACAGGGCTTCTACTCCGTTGTCGGTATCTTTGCTCTACTAATGGTTTGGGGCGGATATGCGTGGTATACACAGTTCACTGTAGGTATGCAGACCACCGGTCTCAATGATACCGTTATGTGGGGACTGTATATCGCGACTTTTATGTTCATGATAGGCGTCGCACACGCAGGTATAATCATCTCCACACTAATTCGCTCCCTAAACTATGAGAAACTCAAACCTATAGCAAGAATTGCGGAATTTATGACGGTCTCAGGATTAGCCATGGCTGTATTATCTGTCGTAGCAGATATCGGAAGACCAGACAGAATTCTAGTCTTGTTCATCAATCTGAGATTAGGCTCGCCCCTAGCTTGGGACCTGATAATACTATCATTGTATTTCGCTTTCACGCTATTTTATCTAGTGATATCTACAAAACATGATGTTAGTGCAATTTCTGACCGCTTCTCTACCAGAGGCATAATTTACAAAATTTTAGCACCTATCCAAAACGCGTTGACCCCAAAAGACGACCATGCATATGAAAAGATGTTACGTTATGTCGCCATGATAATGGTACCTTTCCCGATCCTAGACTCAGGAATGGTCGTAGCATTCATCTTCAGCCTGCTTGGAGCAAGACCCGCAATGAATGTACCCTACATAGGACCATATTTCCTGTTAACCGCGTTGGTAACAGGAATCGCATCAATAGTGATAGTCGCGGTAATACTGGCTAAGGTGTATAAATGGGAGGACATGATTTCCGATGAAGTCTTTGCTACGCTTGCCAAGTACATGCAAGTAGGCATAGTGTTGATTCTTTACTTCATCTTCAATCAGCATTTCACTTTCCAGTATGTAGGAAAACCAGCTTTCGTTGCTGTATCTGACTTGCTATTGGGTGGAGGAGCTTACTCATTACTATTCTGGGAAATGATCTGGGTAGGCTTCATACTGCCACTAGTGCTACTGTTCATGCCAGACATTGAAAAAGAGATGGTCTTCCTAGCGTCAATCTTTGCCGTACTAGGGTTATGGGTGAACTGTATACTAACCGTAGTCCCAGCTCTAACATTCCCGAACCTACCATTCATTTGGGGTAGCTATGCTCCAACATGGGTTGAATGGTCAATAATAGCCGGGATATTCGGCTTGGGTGTAATAATCTACGCGGTTTTAATCAAAGTTCTACCACCCATAGAGCTTGACTAATTTTTCTCTTTTTTCTTACTTATTTTAAATCAAAATCTACAGCATAATTTTTCATATTAAAAGAAGGGAAGCAGACTCACCATTTCGCCTATTGTGAGGAAGATTCCAAAGTGAAGCGCTAACTGAGCTGTTTGTTGATCGGCAGTCATAGGTATTTTTGAACCAAATCCTCTAACGATTGATAAAGCCTCGAAAATCGAGAGGAAACTCATAAACGCAAATGGTGAAAGAACTCTAAACACGATAAGCACAATGGTAGCAATATACGCTGATGCCAACAACGATTTGTAATATAAAATACCCTTTGATTCCTCAACACCTGTAGCTATTGTCGATATGCCAAAACCTGCATCATATTCCTTATCCCTGATATTATTCGCCAGCAGAACAAGAGACACGAGTAAGCCAATAGGAATAGATGCAAGAAGTGGTTCCCATGAGAAAACACCAGTTATAGCATAGAAAGCTCCCCCAACCATCAATGGACCAAATGCAAAGAATACACTGATCTCACCAACTGAGTGATGCTTGAGTTTTACTGGATCAGCTGTATAAAATACGCCAAATAATACTCCTAATATACTGAAAATTAGGACTGGGATTCCCTGAATCCATGTAAGATATAAACTGATTATTAATCCAACAGCGTATAGCCCAACTACTACCAATTTATAACTACCTTTGTCTAACTCGCCGAACAGCAAAGGATGAGGTCTATACTCTTTTGTTGGGGCTTTTTCATCGACACCGTGTTTAACATCGTACCAGTCATTCGCCATATTAGCCGCTGAGTGAGCAATCAATAAACCGATCATTGTAAGCGTGAATAGAAAAATATTGAAACTTCCATAAGCATACGCCATTGTTCCAGCGAGACACGTTGATACAAAGGTCATTACCAGTGACCAAGGTCTCGTAGCTATGAACCAAGTCCCAAATGACATGACTGAATACATCTATTTGTAGAATATATGTTTCGTCATAGCAAAGGAAGAAAAACAAAGATCAACTCGGTCCAAACAATATGTGACAAGACTACAATCCAAAATGATTCAAGTTGATCATATAATATCCCCCATGCTAACCCTGCGATAAATGCAGCAGCAACCAAACTCAGATTTAATGTAGACATATGAATCAAAGCATACAAAATAGACGTGTAGATTATGCCTGTTTTACCGACGAGGTTAGTTAAGTTCCTCTGTATATAACTTCGCCAAAAATACTCTTCACAGAAACTAGTAATAAACAGCAAAATAGCTGGTATGATCATAGGAAGTTCGTTTCTAAAGACATAGACATTGTTTGCATCCGCCTCTAAGAAAGGTTTGAACACAGTAAACCCGAATAGAAAGAGTCCATAAAGCAATAACCCCGAAACAACTCCAACAACAATCTCTTTTGTGGTTATTGTCTTTGGTGCTCCCACATTTGAGTAAGCATATACTGTGAGAATCAGAGAGCTTGCGGTAACTCGATACCAGAAACTGACAAGATAATTACTGAGAAAAACAAAATACCACAATAAAAAAGCCAAACCTAATCCAAAGATTACTTTTCTATCAGGTATCTTCATGTAATATCCTCCTTGTAGCATATAGTTAATAGAATTTATTCTGTGGCTGTAGGTAGCCTGTATAGGTATACAGAGACGCTGATGGCTACAAGATACATTATCCCTATCACATATAGATTAGAAACGAAGAAATATGCAGAAAAGCTGATTGTAGCCCACATCATGACTATTGCCCGAATACGTGTCTTCTGAGTAATCCCTTTTCCCTGCTGATAATTCAAAATTGTAGGTCCAAACGTCTCATTGTTAATGACCCATTCATAGAGCTTATCCGAGCTTCTGAAAAAACACCAAGCCGACAATAATACAAAAGGGGTGGTCGGTAAAATAGGTAAGAAAACACCAATAATACCTGCTACTAAAGCAAAGCTTCCCACTATTAGATAGATGTATTTTTTGACTGTGCCTGTATCTTTTTTCTCCAGTATTATCTCCGTCCAAATATTATCCTAACACAGTGATTATTGGATATAAACTATGACGAAAAAACAATAATGGCTTTATTTTTTTGTAGGTATCGCAAAAAAGTTATTCAATCGAGAATTTTGGATCTACCTTTACCAACTCAGTAGCTACCTCTACGATAAGCTCATTGATTCCATCGATTTGTTTAATCTCTGACATTAATTGATTGAGATGCGATATATCTCGGGCATTAACGACTGAGATCATATCATATTGGCCT
>JAHLLU010000085.1 GCA_020444005.1 archaeon | reverse complement strand
CAACTAACATGGAGCTAGCTTTGGGTCACAGGGGTAGCATTAAATTTGATGTAATTGTGCATGGAAGAAGCTGTCACGCAAGTGCTCCTGAACGTGGAATCAACGCCCTTTACAAAGCTATGAAGATGATAACAAAGATCAAGGAAGAACTTGCTCCAAGCCTCCCGGTTCACCCTGTATTCGGTAAGGCAAGCCTCGTAGTTACACAGATAGAGGTAAGCCCAGAGGCATCAAACGTGGTCCCAGAGACCTGTCACTTCGTCATCGATTGTAGAAATCACCCTGATTTCACTGATCATCACCTCTATGAGGCTTTGAACAAGATAATCGCTGACTTGAAACAAACTGATCCTGAGTTTACAGCTACCGTTATCCCGGGTACCATCATCAATGAGCGGAGATTCAATGGATTCTATACAGATCCAGAGAAAACACCAGTCGTTGATGAAGCCGTAAAAGCGATAACCGAGGCATACAGGGTTCCTGAGAAGAAGATATGGACTTTTGCAACTGATGGACGAATCTACGCTCATCTCGGTATACCGGTTATCGGTTTTGGTCCGGGTGAGGAGAAGTATGCTCATACTCAGATGGATCATGTTAGGGTTGATGACTTCCTTGATACCATCAAGGTCTATGCTTGGCTAGCGTGTCAAATCTGTGGTCTTGTCTGAGTCAAACTGCTTTTATCCCCTTTTTCTTCATTATAGGCTATGAGCAGCGTCCTCGATGACCCTGAAACCTATTCTAAAATAGACCCCGATGGGATGCTTAAGGCGATAACCGAGTTCCCAAAGAGCGCTAGAAACGCGTTAAATAACACAAAAAAAGTCGATATCAACATTGATGGCTCAACTTATGACTCCATTATCATAACCGGAATGGGCGGATCAGCAGTCGGAGGATTACTACTACGTGACTGGCTACTCGACACCCTAAAGATACCCGTTGATGTGAGTAGAGGATACCGCCTACCAGCATGGGTCAACAAGAAGACACTAGTCTACGCTGTCAGCTACAGTGGGAATACAGAGGAGACTCTTAGTCAATACATGGAAGCCGTTAAAATAGGCTGTACAGTGGTGTGTTTCTGCTCGGGTGGAAAACTTGAGCAACTAGCTAAGGAGAACCATCAAACCTTGGTCTATTTCCCCAAGGGGCAACAGCCACGAGCCGCAATCCCTTACCAGTTCTATAATCTAGCTGGCATAACCCGTAGAATCGGGTTAATCGATGACGCGAAGTGGGATGAGGTCAATGAATCGATTGAGGTGGTTGAGATAATGTGTAACGAGATGAACCAAGAAGTATCCAGTGACGTCAATCGTGGTAAACAGCTAGCTACAGAAATCAAAGACTTTGTACCATTCATCTATGCTCCACGACTCTTTGAGAGCGTCGCCTACAGGTTTAGTACTCAGTTTAATGAAAACAGTAAGAGTCCAGCGGGTACAAATTTCTACCCTGAAGCATTCCATAATAGCGTCATGGCGCGTGAAGGAGCAGAAGAAATACTTGGCCGTCTCTGTGCAGTAATCATTCACGACCCCAAGGAGTATCCAAGGCTAAACAAGAAGATCAAGGTATCCGTTGAGCTTATGGAGGAAACTTTTGGTAAAGTCATCATGGTTGAAGCGAAAGGAGAATCAAATCTAGCCCGAATGATGTCAGCCTTGATACAGGGAGACTACGCCAGTGCTTATCTTGGGCTACTCTATGGTATTGATCCCAGTACCACGGAGTCTATCAGGATTCTCAAGGCTAGCATGGAGAACTAGGATACTGTTTTTAATCACCCAGTAATCTACCCACAAGTAATGGTTATCGAGATAGATGACTCAGGGTGGGGAGACCTCATTGGTGGTGTAGTAATAGTTCTACGCAGGGTAGAGACTAACGAAAAATACAGCGATGAGATTCCTCTGGAGCTATTCAAGGAACCTGAGTTCAAATACAAAGCCTATCTCCGATACACCACAAGGATAATACTAGACGGCTTAGACGCATTAAAGGTCCCTAAAACTGAGGCTATCCACATATGCACAGGATATGTCTTCGAGCACGCTAAGGACACGCTCCGCGAACTTGGATACAAGATAACTGAGGTTAAGATAGTTGGAATGACCCAAGACCTTGCTGAGCGAACCTTCATCGAGAGCCTCATGGAAAAGGGAATAGGAGAGTTCCACGAAATAGCGTCTATGCGTAGCTTCAACGGGTTCCTAGCATGGGTTAAGGATGACCTAGAGAGCCGAGAAAAGTATGTCAAGACCGGTTGGAAGAACTGGAAAAAACACAGGGATACATGATGAAACGAAGAAACTCAATTACAATAGCAGTACCAGCGTCAATGGTAGCAGAATTCAATAACCTAAGAGACAAGACCACGGCACTAGCCCAGCTAGGACGAGCCGCTGCTATCTACAGGGTAGACCAGATAATCATCTACAGGGAACAGCCAGACGAGAGCATCACAATGAAATACATACTGGGTTACATGGAAACCCCCCAGTATCTGCGTAAACACTTGTTCGATGTAAGACCTGAACTCCAATACGCGGGAACACTACCTCCACTTAGAACCCCCCATCACCCACTTGAAGAATCACTTAGCATGATCGAGGTAGGAGAATTTAGGGATGGTGTAGTAATCGGTGGCTCGGGTTATAATTACGATGTTGATATTGGTCTCGAGGTCCCCATTGAAGTAAGGGGCAAACCACCGACAAAAGGAGCAAGGATCACAGTCGAGGTAATGGAAAAAGAACCAAAACTATCTGGACGTAGCGTCAAGAAGAAAGCTATACCCGAATACTGGGGATATGACCTAAGAGGGAACAAGCGGAGACTTAGTGACCTTGTGCACAGTCCAGAGTGGGACCTTACCATCGGCACATCAAGAATAGGTGAACCGTATGATGATGTGAAGACGCGTCTTGAGGCGGATTGGGTTGAAGCTGAGAATACTCTGATAGTTTTCGGTAGCTATAAGGAAGGCGTCGGTGAGATGATTGAACGCGAGGGGCGAAGACCAGAGGAAGTATTCGACTACATGATCAATATGATACCTGATCAGGGTACAGCTACAGTAAGAACAGAAGAAGCTGTAATGTCTACCCTAGCAATTTTAAATACCCTCAAAGAATAGGTGCAAATATAGGGATTCAGATGGCGAGCGATGAAGAGATAATAGAGTCCGAGCTGAAGGGAAAAACCCTCCTCGTATACACTCACATGCTAAAACAGCCCAATGACCCCGTCGGTGTACGTGAAGTACAGCGTGAACTTGGTTTTAGTAGCCCCAGCGTATCCAGCTACCACCTGAACAAACTACAGGAGCTAGGCTTGGTGGAAAACGAGTATGGTGACTATAAGCTCGTTAAAGACATCAAGGTGGGGGTATTGAAGCAGTTTATCACCCTCGGAGGCGTGATTCTGCCCCGTTATCTTTTCTACGCGGTGCTTATGACCACCATGTTGGTGACTTATCTCATTCAGACGCCGTATTTCCCGAGCAGTCAGTATTTTACTACTTTGATGATGGGGTTGGTTCCTTCAGTGATACTGTGGTATGAAACCATCAAAATATGGAGGGATCGCCCACAATGAGTGTTCGACTACTAGAACAGTACCCTCTGAGGCTTGCTTATACTGTTCTAATCTCTAGCATTAATAGTCGTGGAGGTATGGGTTAGATTGATGACCCAAAAGTCTCTCGTATACGTTGTGTTAGCCGTCGCGGTGGGGTACATGCTTGTATCCGCAGTACCGCAACAGGTAGCCATGTATACGACTCCCCAAAACATGCTTTCCGTGGAAACAGATTCCCTTGAGATGGGAGCAACTTCCCAAGATGATGGCGAAGCTGTACCTGAATTAGGAGACATACCGAGTGATCTGAAGACCTTTGAAAATCCACGAGGTGGCTTTGAAGAGCCTTCTTTCTTGGAGACTAGTCAGCTTCCTAGGTTGATGAAGTGGTGGACATTGGACATAGTTGTGGCAATAACCATCTACTGGGTAGCGCGAAGAAGATTAATCTAGATTCATTATTTTGTCTTGTACCAATTCTGCACGTTCAAGTATCTCTGATATAGTATGTTTGATTTCTATTCCTCTGGTCTCAACTATTGATGAGCTAGAAGCAGCTGCCACTGCACAAGCCCAAGATAGCCCCTCATCAAGATAGGCAGCTAATCCCGCTATGAAGACATCACCTGCACCAGTAGAGTCAACCAAATCAACAGGGTAAACAGGTACATGAAGCAACTCATGGCCAGTCATCACATAGGAACCATTAGAACCATCCGTGATTACCGCGGTATCTACGCCATGATCCGTGAGTTTTCTGAGACTCTTTTTGATGTCTTTGGTTCCTGTTATCAGGTGGTGTTCGCTTGAACTGGTTTTCAATAGATCAAGCTTACTCAAGACTTTGGGATTCCACCAATTCTTAGGTATAACGTTGTAATCAGAGTCTATGTTTCTGAGAAGTCCTTGTGGGTCTAATCCAATGAAACTGGAGTCAATCTCTTCCATCAGTGGGTCGTTTATCTCTCCAGCGATTGGACACAGGAGTAGTCTTTCAGAGTTAGCCACATCCCTAGGATGTATTGGTTCGCAGACGGTTGGAAGCCTCATCCTCCTTGGATTGTAACGGTAGTCAAGTACAAAACGGGTGTTTTGATAACCGGGGCTTCGCTTTGTGCTTATCCCAAGAATCTCTAACGCTGGTTCATATCTGTCTGGAAAGTCCTCACCAATTCGTGTAATAACTCTCACATCAAATCCAAGGGTCTTACCTAGACTAACTGCAAAACATGGAGGTCCTCCAAGCTGATGAAACGACTCAGTATCCGTAATAACTTCATCAATGGTAACATGCCCAGCCACAGTGAAACGCTTCACAACACAAATATCGGTTGTATAATTATAAGAAAAGTGGAGGTTTTATGGTTTATCTAATCACTTTTAGAGGATCGTTTTGGAGATTATACCCCACAACCTAGATTTAGATAATATTTATTTAACTAGCAAAGTAATTACATTGTGTATAATATAAACACTAATAATAATATGATGTGTAAATATAAAAACTATATATGCGATGAAGTTGCCGAAATCACGATTCAGAAGGGAATCAAATGGAACAAAAACAACTAATCGCAATAGTCCTCATCGTAGGAATAATCGTCGGAGCAGGAGTAGGCTATACAATGGCTCCAAAAAACGCAGTTGATCCAGACGGAGACGGAGTCCAGACAATTACAGTAACTCAGGCTCCCCTAGAAGGTGTCACCGTAAGATATGGTGATATCTATGGAACAACCGCTGAACTTGAGACTGGTGTACCTCTCGCAGAGCAAATCATCATGGAAGACCTTAACACCCTAGCTGAGCAGCTTGGCTATGATGTTTCCTTTCAGGCACTAGTAGACGAAGCAAGCGGTCAGGCGGCTACTCACCTTGAAAAAGTTCAGGGCTTCAAATCCATGGACATAAATCTCTTAATTGGAGGTAGGTGGAGCAGCATGGCTCAGGCATCATTGAGTTATGTCAACCAGAACGATATGCTTCTATTCAGCCCATCAAGCACGAGCCCGCTACTGGCTATAGCAGACGATAACCTATTCAGGCTATGTCCAATTGACACACTTCAAGCACCCGCAATGGCGGAGATGTTAACAAGCTACGGTATAGAAGCCGTAATATTGATCCAAACCGCGGACGCTTATGGAGACGGAGTCTACAACATATTTGAGACCGAGTATCAGGACCGTGGCGGAGTAATCCTTGAGAGAATCCGCTATGCTGTCGAGTCTACTGAGTTCAGCAACTATCTACAAACCGCTGATAATATTGCAGCTGATGGAATTGAGCAATATGGTCAGGAACACGTAGGAGTAATCCTCGTAGCCACAGGTGGCTCCGTAACTATGGTAACTCAGGCACCTGATTTCCCTAACGTCTATGGCATCAAATGGTTTGGCTGTGATAGCACAAGTCTAGTCCAGCAGATGATAGACGACGCAACGGAACCAGCAAATCACCTGAAAATATTCAGCACAAACGCATCACCCGGCGAGTCCGCCAAATACAATGATCTAGATGCAAGATATCGTTCAATCCTTGGACAACAGCCAGGTTACTATGTGACAACCACATACGATATTAGCTGGATTATAGCTACCGCGGTCTTAGAGACTCAGAGCTTGGAAGCTAACGAAGTAGTTCCCGTGATAGATGATGTCGCGTACAACTACTGGGGTGCAAGTGGATGGTGTCGCTTAAACGAGAACGGTGACCGATATGGCTCAGATTATTTGATCTGGGGCTACGGTGAGAACGCACAGGGCGAGGTAGACAACGTATGCTATGGTGTCTATCAGAGCGGCACTGGTGAGGTAATCTGGTACACTGATGTACTTGGTTATGTCCCATCAGGCATGCAATAAACCCAAACCATTTTTTTTATTATTTTTAGAGAAAAAAGGGATTAGTGGATGATCTTCTTACCATCATTGGCAAGCAAATCATCACGTTTTTTGTCAACCTCACCCTGAACATAGGCAATCTGGTCTTCAGATAGTCGTCTAAACCTTCCCTGAGCACTCAAATACTCCTGCACGGGCTTAGCCTCCGCCTTACGGTTTACCTTCAAGACACCAGCATCCACCTCATACAATGGATTCACCCACGTATCCACACCAAGACGCGTAACCTCAACCGCCTTTGCTGGATCGAATCTCCACCCTGTGGGGCATGGGATAACTGTGTGGATATACTTGAAGCCATCAATGCTCTTCGCCTTCTCAAGCTTCCTAGCTAAATCCTGTGGATAAGCAACTGAAGCCGTGGCTACGTATGGTACCTTGTGGGCTGCAACTATCATCGGTATATCCTTCTTGTTACTCTCCTTACCCGTAGGAGTTGTTGTAGTCCAAGCACCATAGGGAGTCAAACCACTCTTCTGGATACCCGTGTTCATGTAAGCCTCGTTATCGATACAAATCTGAATCATATTCTCGTTACGCTCAGCAGCAGCACTGATCTTACCAAAGCTAATATCAGAGCTTGCACCGTCACCGCCACTGGAGACCAATGTCACATCGGTTCTACCCTTAGCTCGAAGAGCCGCACTAATGCCTGTGGCTCCATCTGCGATGAAACTGAAGTGTATGGCATAGTGGGGAATCTTGATAGACCTAAGAGCGCACATAGCACATGGGCCGTCCCCATATACAATAGTGTTCTTTCCAAGAGTCTTTAGGGCTAGTTTCCAGAATAGTGGTCCTCCACAGCCTGGGCAGCATGTGGTTCCACCTTGTATCAGTTGTTCCTCGTAGTATTTTTCGAACTCATCGTTGTACATCTACATCACCTCTCCTAAGTCATGGGTCTCAACCCAATCCACTACTTGTTTCACCTTACCTGTTTTAGCTGCCTCAAGGGTCTCGTCAGCCATGTACCGTATTTGGTTCATGGTTACATCAGTCCCGGATAAGCCGACGTGGAAGTTGGCGATCACAGGTCTTTCAGATAGATCATAGAGCGCTCTCGCTAACTCTACGGCTACAATTCCGCCTCCTGCTGAGCCGAAGCTATTGTTTCTATCGACTACTCCGATTGCCTTGTACTTGGGGGCTATCTCACGGAACTTTTCCGTTGGAAAAGGTCTGAAGCATTTGAGCTTAATCAAACCGATCTTCTTACCATTTGCCCTCATCTCATCAATCACGTCCTTGGCGGTACCCGTCATAGAGTCCATAGTAACCAAGACAGCCTCTGCTCCCTCACAGTTGTACTCCTCGATGAGACCACCATAGCCTCTTCCAAAATGCTTCCTATAGTCGGCATCAACGGTTTCGATGACCTTCTTTGCCTTCTGATGTGCATCTGCGACTCCTATTCTCTGTTTGAGGAAGCTCTTTGGCGG
>JAHLLU010000084.1 GCA_020444005.1 archaeon | reverse complement strand
GCGCACGAGTATTAGCAGGGTTACTGAACTGCCGCGCCCACCAAACCTTTGAGTTGTTCTTCTCTATCTCAAGACACTTGATTCTGGTATCTATCTCAACCTCAGCGCCAGCGATACTCCCCTCATCTCCCGTCTCAAGGGGTAGCTCATGGACCTTCGCCCCATAATTCTCCATTATCCTGATACGTTCCCGGGTCATGCCCTCCGGCATATAGATCTCCACATTATAACCAAGCTGGGTGCCCACAAAGCTCAACGCGGTACCGGTGTTGCCTGTGCTCGCCTCGATGATAGTGTACCCGGGCTTCAGTAAACCTTGTTCCTCGGCGTCCCTGATCATCTCGATCGCGATACGGTCTTTCAGGCTTCCACTCGGGTTCAAATACTCTGGTTTTACAAAAACATTAGCTGAACCGGGTTCAACCACCTTTTGAAGTTTTATCAATGGCGTGTTGCCGATTCGTTCTAGAATAGAGTTAAGATAGCTCATGATACAAGAAAAAACACGGTTCTAATATAAAAGAAAAAGAGGATAAGCTAGTTCTTGGCTATCTCTTCAACAGCCGAGATGAGATGATCGATCTCCTCGACGGTGTTATAGAGATAGGTTGAAGCTCTGACGTTACCCTGATTTAGATGATAAAGCTCCTTCATCAAAGGCAAGGCACAGTGATGACCACTACGCGTAGCCACATCATACTCCATATCCAGCGTCAAAGCCACATCATGGGGGTTCATATCTCCAATGTTGAAGGTCGCCAAACCAACCCGCTGCTTGGGGTCCTTTGGACCATAGATTTCAACACCCGGAATCTCACTCAAACCATCTAGTAATCTATTGGCTAGTTTGAGATCATGTTCTTCGATATTTTTCATACCAACATTTTTCAGATATCTACAAGCCTCACCTAGGCCGATAACCTGAGCGATTGCAGGGGTACCTGCCTCATACTTCATGGGTGGAACAGCCAATACATAATCATCGATACTTACATCCGCGATGGTACCGCCACCAATACAGAGAGGTTCAGTTGTGGCAATCTCATGCTCTGCAATATACAAGCCACCTGAGCCAGTGGGTCCAAGCATCTTGTGTCCGCTAAACGCTAGGAAATCCACATCCAGCTTCTGGACATCAGTTTCAATATGAGGCACTCCCTGAGCGCCATCCACAATTACCTTTGCACCGTGCTCATGGGCGATCTCGATGATCTCTTTTATGGGCACAATACAGCCCAATACGTTTGATACATGAGTAACAGCGACAAGTGTAGTATCATCATCAATTGCTTTCTCCCAGTCAGCTAGATCAAAAATACCTTCTGTATCACATCTCACAACATCAACCTTGGTACCGTACCTCTGACGTACTCTTAGCCATGTGATGAAGTTGCTATGGTGTTCGATTACACTAGTAACGATTTTGTCTGTTTTCTTCCAGTCCTGACTATTCGCAACAAGATTGATACCCTCAGTTGTGTTCCTGAGCATCGCCACGTTTGCCTTGCTAGGGGCACCGATAAACTTGGCCGCCTCCTCATGGGCGTTCTCGTATTCCTCGCTTGCCTCTTGACTCCATCGGTGTACACCTCGCTCAACATTCGCCCTGTAGCCTCGGTAGAACTCCATTTCCTTGAGTACCACTTGTTCAGGGGTTAGGCTGCTCGCTGCACTATCAAGATAGATAAAATTCTGTTCCAGTATAGGGAAATCTTTACGAATTGATTTAACATCCAACAAATTATATCAAAAGAAAAATGCCCATTGGGGCTTAAAAAAGGGTGCTAGGGAACCGTAACACTCTTCGCGAGGTTCCGTGGCTTATCTGGATCAAGTCCCTTCAAGACAGCCAAGTGATAAGCAAACAACTGTAATGGAGTGATATACACTATTGGTGATAGCTCCTCAGGGATTCCCTTAGGCATCTCAATCACATCATCACTGAGGCGCTTGATATCCTCGTCACCCTCCTCACAGATGGACACTATTTTCGCTCCACGGCTCTTCATCTCCATGATGCTGCCAATCATGTGCTTATTAGTATCGCCTCGTGGACAGACAAATACACAGGTTACCCCATCTTCAATGATGCTTATTGGGCCATGTTTGCTTTCGCCAGCCGGGTATGCCAGTGAAGGCACATATGTGATCTCAAGCAGCTTCAACCTACCCTCCATAGCGGTAGCAGAACTGATACCCCTGCCTAGGAAAACAAACAATTCTTCATTCAAATTGTCCTCAGCGAGTTGCTTAATCTTTTCCTCATTTGCCTCAATGGTTTCCTCAACCCAGTCTGGAATCATGTGAAGCTTTGTATCATAATCATCAAGCTCATCCTGGCTCAACTTACCACGATTCTTAGCCAAACGTAGCGCCATCTGAGAAAGCACCAACACCTGTGAAGTGAAGGTCTTTGTAGCTGCAACACCGATCTCGGGACCACTCTGCTGAATCAGATAAGCACGAGCAACACGAGTCAACGTAGAGCCGACGGTATTCGTGACACCAAGCACAGTTGACGCCCGCATACGAGCATGATCAATCGCCTTCAAGGTATCATATGTCTCACCACTCTGGCTCACAGTCAAAATAATCGAGTCGATTCCAACTGTGGAACCATATCGTTCCATGAACTCACTGGATACCACAGGGAATGTGGTTAAACGAGCCAACTTACTGAACAGATAAGACCCCGCTAGACAACTGTGGAAGCTTGTTCCCGCGGCTACAAGGAACACCTCTTTGCCACGGTCTAAAAATTGAGTTAATAGATCGAGATATCTTTCTTGCAGTCGTAGACCGTTTCTTAGACTAGTTGGTTGTTCATGGATCTCCTTTAACATGTAATGAGTATAGCCTTGTTTTTCCGCCATCTCGGGGCTCCATGTGATCTCCTGTGTGGGACGCTCAACCTCAGTACCATCACTGATCTTGACTATCTTGTACCCTTCAAGGCTGAGTATAGCCATCTCGCCGTTCCGTAGATAGTTCACCTGGTTTGTATATGGTAATAATGCGGGTACATCTGATGCGCAGAATGTGCCATTCTCAGAGACCCCGAGAACCAGTGGGCTCTCGTTACGTGCACAGTATATTTTATCTGGTTCATATGTACTCAACACGACGAAAGCATAGCTGCCTTTTATTCGCCGGAGAACCCTGAGCATCGCGCCTTGGAGACCAATATCAGTCTTCATCTCATCTTCAAGAAGATGAGCCAAGACCTCTGTGTCTGTGCGTGACTTGAATATGTGCCCTTTCTCGATCATCTCGTCCTTGAGCTCAAGATAATTCTCTATAACCCCATTATGGATAACCGCAATAGATTCACTCTCATCAGTATGAGGGTGCGCGTTCTCCATCGCAGGGGCACCATGAGTAGCCCAACGAGTATGCCCTACACCGATCTTACCCGGCATATCCAGTATACGGAGGCCGTTCATTACTTCCTCTATTCTGCCCTTGTCCTTGCGGACCTCCATCTGGTTGTTATTTATTATTGCGACGCCTGTACTGTCATAACCCCTGTATTCTAGTCGTTTTAAGCCGTCGTTGATGAGTTTTACAGCCTGTCCTTCACGTAATATGCATCCAAAAATTCCACACAAGTCAGACACTCTCTCTTGTAACTACCATCCTGTAGTATCTGACTATTAAAAAGCTATAGTATGTAGGCGGTTAAGATTATTAACGGGATTATAATACATAGTTTGTCCGGAGAACATCCAATGAAATACGTAGCCTTAACCAGTGGCAGAAACGAGGAAAGTTTCATACGTCAGACAGTTGAGGCGGTTCTAGCGCTTGAACCATCACCGGAAGTCTATGTGGTTGTAGATGACGACTCAACAGACCACACAGCCGATATACTACGAGAATACAATGGAATCACGCTTCTGAGGCTTAAGAATCCTAGACACGAGACAAGAGGCGTTAATCTCGCTTGGGCGCTGAATAGTGGAGTGAAAAAGGTCACTGAGCTTGTTCCTGACTGGGATTTTCTGCTTAAAATCGATGCTGATAGCGTATTACCCAAGGACTATTTCAAGAGACTCATCAAGAAGTTTAAGGAGAATCCGCGTCTCGGTGTATCAAGTGGTACACCTACTGATGAAAAAGTATGGCGTGGAAGAGCATCAGATGGCGCCAAGATTTACAGAAGAGCTTGTTGGGATGATATTGGTCATTTTACTCCGGGAAACGCTTTTGATACCCTTGCATTGATACAAGCAAAACAGCATGGATGGATAGTAGAGTCATTCCCCGAGATCAAATACACTCAACTCAGGACTTGGAGAAGAGGTAATCTTAATAGATGGGTTCTCTCTGGGCGTTCAAGATATTTCCTAGGGTTCCCTGTATGGCATACTTTTCTTATCGCACTGGTCTATGCCACTGATCGTCCATGGATACTGGGCGGCTTTACCATGTTTCTAGCCCATGCCTTAACCGCGTTGGGGAGATTACACAAGCCGCATAGCCGAGAATATTATGAGTTTGCACGAAAATACGCTATGTGGGAGTTACTTGAGAGGCTTGAAGAGAAACGTTTGACCTAACCACGCATATCATAATAGGCGTAGAAGTATATTCCCGCTATTACACCTACAAAGACTAAACCGAATTTGAACAGGGCAAAGTTTGTGTTTTGACCGAGAACCCTGCATAGGGGGATGAATATTATTGTTGCTAATGCTGTGAGCCAGATCTCGGGTTTGAACAACTCTAACAGCTTCATGCATGGTGCATCGTAGTGGTGTTTTTAGGTTCTTGTGGAGTACGAGTACTGGTTTTGGTTCTATTTCCAGTTTTCTAGCTCCGCCATGAGCCTTTTTTGCTTGTTTCTGCTGGTGTTAAGATACCATGTAAGCCAAGAGATGGTGTATAAGGGAACTATGTCCAGTCCGGGGATTATCTCAAGTATGGTTATTGCACCGATCCAGTTGAAAAATAGAACACAGAATGCGATTCCGCTAAAGTCCAGTATGTCCCCGTAGATGGGTGTTGTCATAAAGGGTACCAGTAGGTCAAGCATGTCTAAAGCTAGACAGATGGCTAGGGTTGAAAGGTCTTCCCATGTGAATAATTTGGCCCATGGTGTCTGAATGGTTCGTGTTTCCATAATCAGCGATATAATGTTGGTTTTAGACATATAAAAAAGGAATAGTTTGACGCCATTAATGTGTAATATATGACTTTTTTTATGATGGATGAATATCAGCTATGATTAACAGCGTTTTTGAAAATGATTTGGTTACAAAAGGGGGTGACTAGTCTCTGATTCCTTCTAGAACGCTGATGGCGTTCCATATTCGGGTGCGGCTGTACATGGGCATGTTGGGGTCTTGACTTATTTCTTCAAGGACGCTGATGCTGTTTGCTGCCCTCGCAGCTATGCTTAGACTAGGGTCGTCAAGCATGTCAGCTGCACTTTTTGCGGTTCGCCTGATGTTTCGAGGCGTGGTGTTATCGTCCGCAATCATGTTGAGAATCTGTTTGGCTTGTGCTAATTTTTTTTGATATTCATCTGCTTTACTCATATTTTTCACCTGATATAATGCGGGATTTAGACTATAGGATAAGGGTTTGGTAAAAAACTTTGTGATTAGACATAACCCTGTGACACAAGGTACTCGGGAAGCTCGGCTACAGAAGCTAGGAAATGCTCTGGAGGCTTCTTATCGGTCCAACTTTTCATTCCACGTCTTCCAGTGCCTACACCAATGAATAGACAACCACTGTTATTGGCGCTGTCGCGGTCTATTTGATGGTCGCCAATCATCACAACATCGTCCACTGTGAGACCCATCAGCTTTACTGTGTGGTCTATGGCTCCCTTGTATGGTTTGGGTTCAGGTGTCTCGTGGCGTCCAAGTATGATATCAAACTCGTCATAGATACCTAGTTTCTTTAGTGACTGAACAGCGTAGGCGTGGTGGCTTCTTGTTAATATTGCTAGTTTTAGGCCCATTTCTTTGAGTTTTTTGATTGCGGGTGCCGCGCCTTCTATTTCTTGTAGGTTTGGTATGGCGTTTAACTCACCTTGGTTCATGATTTCCTCGATCTGTTTTACTATCTGGTCGCATTCTGTCTTGGGTTTTTTCTGCTTTTCCCATTCTTGGTTTGCGCTTTCCATGATCATTACTGTTGTCTGGTCTGTTGGACTCAGTGTTCCAGAGGGGTGACCATGCTTTTCTAGTAACGCGATCATGTGGTTTTTCATGTCAACGAAGTCGATCTTTGCCTGTATGAGGGTGCTGTCGAGATCGAATATTATGCCTTTGAGCTTCAACTTGTCTGGGCTAGTTGGTATCGCGGAGTATAACGTTTTCCAGTAAACCCAAATCAGAGTACGCCTAATTAGAGAACTATGGTCACATGCAGGACCTGTGTCTGGGGTATAGACCTAACAAAAGAGACGAGACTCAGGCTCAGTCAAGAAAACAAGGAAATTGTAAACACCCTAGAACGCAGAAGACTAAATCTTGATGATTTCTGTTACTGCGAACAATTAGGGTTCATTGAGTCTCGGATTATGAGACGAGACTGTGAAGAGTATATGGGAAATTAGACGTATTTCCGGTGCTTTGCACAGGAAACACAGTAATAAACAGTATTCCGTCCAGCATGAATACGCGCACCCTGATCTTTTAGAATCTTGATCAAACGCCTATTCAAGGGCAAACCATACCGACGCTTCGCTATGGCCTTATCACGTGGTACAAGTGCTCCACATTGAGCGCATTCCACGGACTTGGTTCTACCGCTCTGCCCTTTCTTTCTGGTGATGTTTGAACTCATTATTTCACCTCTTTTTTAATTATTATAGACATCCAGAGGATGCCTCGGAAAATTACACCCCTCGATTGGGGGGGGTATAGTATATGACTATTTTAGCCTAGAACTTTTACGTTCACTGCACGTGGACCTTTGAATGAACTCTCTAGTTCAAACTCTACTTTTTGGCCTCTCATGAGTGAGTAAGTTCCCTTTAGCTCTGTATGATGTACGAAAACGTCATCGTCCTGGTCTTCGACCTCGATAAATCCGAATCCGCGTCCATCGAGCCAGCGTTTTACTTCTCCTTCCAAAAATTTCACCTCCAAATTAGTTCCTTTTTTCCAGTATGATGGTCATGTTGCTTACGTTTCGCATTCCGCCGTCAGAGCCTCGTAGCTCCTCGGTGCCTATCTCTATGGATTGGACTGTTACTCCGTCTAGGTATCTGTTTCTTGTTATCTCTACGGCGTCTACTGCTCTGCTTATTGCTGTGCCTCGGGCTAGTAGTTTGGCTGTGTCATTGTCGTTTAGCGTCTGGATGATCGCTTGACAATAGTTTGCTATTGGCTTGTTTCCGATGTATATTGTGTTGGTTGACATTTTGACCACTTTGAGATTTCTCTTTTTTTAACAAAATTCAGTGAACTCTGATGGGAAACCTCTTACAGACAGGATATGTTATGCACATCTATTAAGGGTATTGGGGTAGTTTTTATGAAAAATATGGTTTTCAGGTTGGGAAAATTTAATGATTTTATGTGTTTTTTGCTTATTTTTGAGATAGAAAGTTTTTCATCAGTTTTTCTGCTAATGTTTTCATCTGAGACTCCGTTGATTTGCATTCATATAATACCTGTTCCCTTGTTTTTCCTATCGCCTGGGGCTCAGCTGGGTATGCGTCTGCCCATCTCACAGCATCAGCGGCGGTAATTTCTAGGTGGAAGATTATCCCCCAGACGTTGTCTTTTCTAAAGGACTGGATTGGACAAGGATCACCGGTAGCCAGCAGTTTTCCCCCGGGGGGAACAGTGAACATCTCACTATGCCAGTGAAACACAGGGAACCTGTCAGGGAACCCACTGTATAGGGGATCTGATATTCCGTCGGGAGTCAGGGTTACAGTATAGCCCCCTACCTCTTTACGGGGGCTTTTCTTTACCTCGCCGGTAAGAAGTTTAGATAGCATCTGTCCCCCA
>JAHLLU010000083.1 GCA_020444005.1 archaeon | reverse complement strand
CGTAGCGGTTTCAGCGCCTTGATGGTAAGCAAGCACAAGCCCAAGACAACCATACTATCTATCACAAAAGACCCAAGAATCAATCGAAGACTCCACATGTACTGGGGAGTAAGACCTCTCAAGATACCTTGGACAGAAGACAGGGATGAGCTAATCATACGTGGGGTCAAAAGAGCGGTAGAGCTTGGATATATCTCAAGAAAGGATGTTATCGAGGTGGTATCTGGTAGCACCTTGATTGCTCCGGGGTTGACAACCACCTTAGAGATACTGAAGGTAGAGGATATTCTCTATAGAGCGGGGCGCAGAGACTAAGTTTTATCACCCTATTTCACCAATAACCTACTATGAGTTATAATATATACAAAGTCACTGAGCCTAAACCAATAGGTGAAAACGAGATAATCCTCGTCACCAGCGGTGATCTAAGGCTCAGCGCAAACCAAGAGTGCTGGCCTGCCCAGAAGGAGATGGAGGAGAAAGTCAAGGAGGTCTTCAAGAAGGAAGGCTACAAGATAATTCGTGGGCACCCTTATGATGAGGAGCTGAAACATGGCTTCATCTGGACTCAGCGAATGGGTATGGACGTTTTTAAAAAGATACCAAAGAATGCGCGAGTAATCGTAGCTGAATCAGTATGGCAGTACAGCCATCATGTACTCGCAGGACTACGCGATCACAGGGGACCAATACTTACTCTTGCTAACTGGAGTGGACAGTGGCCGGGTCTAGTAGGTATGTTGAACCTTAACGCGAGTCTCACAAAGATGGGTGTTGATTACAGCACCATATGGAGCAAGGACTTTGATGACGAGTTCTTCCTAACAGGCATAAGAGAGTGGCTCAAGACAGGCAAGATAACTCACGATATTAGCCACGCGAGACCATTAGACACCTCAAAGCTACCAGAAGCCGAGAAAAAGCTAGGCGAAACATTGGCCGCACAGCTCAGAAGAGAGAAAGCCGTAATGGGAATCTTTGATGAAGGCTGCATGGGCATGTATAACGGCATCATCGAGGACGAGCTACTGAACGCCTTAGGCATCTATAAGGAACGATTGAGCCAAAGCGCGTTAGTCGCTAGGATGAGAACAGTATCGGATGAGGAAGCAGATAAGGTCAAGGACTGGCTAGACAAGAAGGGAATGCAGTTCATTATAGGAACTGACGAGAAAACAGAGCTAACCGAGCGTCAAATCCATGAACAGTGCAAGATGTACATCGCAGCCGTCAGGATCGCCCACGAGTTCGGGTGCAACCTAATCGGCATCCAGTACCAGCAGGGACTCAAAGACATGGCACCCGCAAGCGACCTAGTAGAGGGCTTACTAAACTGCAGTGATCGCCCACCAGTTTATTCTGAGTCAGGCGAGGAGCTCTATCCGGGACAGGCTCTTCCTCACTTTAACGAGGTTGATGAAGGAGCAGGTGTGGATGCGTTGATGACAAACATGATCTGGACTACCATGGGGTACAACCCAGATACAACTCTCCATGACGTCAGATGGGGTGAAATCTACAATGACCAATATGTTTGGGTCTTTCTCATCAGCGGTAGTGCACCTCCAAGCCATTTCAAAGGCGGCTACAAGGGTGCAAAAAGCATGAGACAAACACCAATGTACTTCCCCTTGGGCGGAGGAACTCTACAGGGAGACAGTCACCCCGGTGAGATAGTCTGGAGCCGAGTATACGTAACACCAACTGGACTCGAAGCAGACATAGGAAGGGGCACCGTGGTTGATCTACCCGATGAGGAGACACAGCGCAGACTTAACGCGACTTCTCCTGAGTGGCCAATCATGAGCGCTGTACTTCATGGTGTGAGTCGAGACCAGTTCATGGCGAAGCACAAGGCAAACCACATACAGGTAGTCTATGCGCCATCAGCAGATGACGCGGATAAGGCATTGGCGGCTAAGGCAGCCATGTTTAACGCATTAGGTATGCGTGTCAATGTCTGTGGAGACGTAAAGGTAGGATAGCCATGCATGTCATAGCTGTTGACTTGGGGGCGAGCAACGGCAGGGTGATGAAATGCACCCATGAAGACAAGTTTGATCTTGAAGAGGTGCACAGGTTCCCGAATACCCCCGTCCAGCGTGGAAAACATCTACACTGGAATATACAGCAGCTATGGCGAGAAACCATCAAGGGAATAGACTGGGCTAGTGAAGGGGCTCAGAGTATAGGTATCGACACATGGGGCGTAGACTTTGGACTACTTGATGCTCAGGGGAACCTCATTGAAGACCCTGTGCACTATCGCGATCCTCGTAGCGAAGGCATGATGGACTGGGTGTTCAAACGTATCCCCAGACGCGAAATATTCGATAAAACCGGGATTCAGTTTCTACCCGCAAACACGTTATACCAGTTAGCAAGCCTATCAAGGCGTCGCAAGAGGTTCTTAGCGAAAGCCGATGCATATCTTGGGTTCCCAGACCTCTTCAACTACTGGTTGACAGGCGATAAACGAGGCGAATACACACATGCCTCAACGACGCAGTGCTTCAACCCTACGACTCAGAGCTGGGACCCTGATATTCTTGATGCAATAGGTGTCTCCTCTGATATTTTCCCAGAGATAGTCTATCCGGGCTCTATTCTCGGAGCCATGAAGAACATCAGCGTATCGGTACCAGCATGTCATGATACAGGTAGCGCGGTAGTGGCTGTACCATGCACTGAACATGATTTTGTTTATCTGAGTAGTGGTACATGGAGTCTAATGGGAACCGAGACAAAGCAACCAATCATCAACGACAGTGTCTACAATGAAAACTTTACAAACGAGGCTGGAGCCGAGAAAACGAACAGACTCCTCAGAAACCTCCCCGGACTATGGTTTGAACAAGAACTAATACGAGAATGGACTAGCAAAGGCTCAGCTGTAACTCATAGCGACGTATCTAAAATGGCGGCTGGAGCTTCACCTTTTAGATCAATCATCAACCCAGCCGACAGTCGCTTCACGCCACCCGGTGATATGACTCCAAGAATAGTAGAGTGTTGCCGAGACCTTGGGGTGCCTGAGCCTCAGAGCATGGGTGAACACATCAGATGTGTCTATGACAGCCTTGCACTGAACTATAGGTACTGTCTTGATCAGCTTGAGTACATCACAGGCAAACACTACGATGTGATCCATGTGGTTGGAGGAGGATCATTGAATATCTTCCTTAACCAGTTAACCGCGGAAGTCACAGGACGCACGGTAATCGCTGGCCCAGTTGAGGCAGCAACCTTGGGGAACGCGATAGTACAGTACAAGTCTATTGGGCTACTCAGAGATATTGCAGAGGCGCGTGGTATCCTCAAAGAGACCTTGGAGCTAAAGGTGTATGAGCCTCAGGGTGGCTTGGATTGGGAAAACGCCTATAGCCACTACAGGGCATTGATCAAATCATGATAATCGGGTTAATCTCAGACACACACGACAATATGCCCTATATCAAGAAAGCAGTAGAGAAACTCAAAGAAGAACGCGTCAAGCTTGTTCTCCACGCTGGTGATTATATATCTCCATTTACGGCAAAGCCCTACGCGGAGCTACCTGTGCCAATGATCGGTGTATTTGGGAACAACTGCGCCGAGACCGAGCACCTCAAAAGAGTCTACTCTGAGGTAGGCTGCTATATTAAAGGATATTTTACAGAGGTTGAGGCCGACGGATTGAAGATAGCGTTGTTCCATGGGCATCGTAAAGAGGATGTTGAGAAAGCTCAAAATGGAGACTATGATGTGGTCGTGAGTGGGCACTTTCACAAGTCGTCAATAAAAGAGGAAAACGGGAAACTATGGATAAACCCCGGTGAGTTATGCGGATACCTATATGGAACCAATAGCATCGGGTTCTTGGATACAGAGAAAAGATTCGCGTGGATAGCTGAACTCTAGGCGCAGAAACGTTTGATAACCTCTGTCTGAACCGCCGCCACGTGATACACCGTATCTAGGTCAACCCATTCCACTGCACCATGGTAACCCTTACCACTTGGGCCATAAGCCACAGCCGGGATGCCTTTATCGTAGATGATCTGTGTATCCATCCAACCTGAGCCACCTACAAACCTTGGTTCAACGCCGTACTTTACTGATTCTTCCCGTAATATTCTACAGATTTCCTCTTCTGGGCTGATCTCCATGGGTCCACGATAGAATGTGACCTCGTAATCTGCCTTGAACTTGGGGTCGCCTTCGCTGAGGCTCTTGAGGAGGTTCTGCATCTCTGTCTCTACATCTTCTCGGTTCTCACCCGGAATTAGCCGACGTTCTACCTCAAGTTTACATTTATCTGGGTAGGTGCTTAGCTCCTGTCCACCACTGATGATGCTAGCGTGGACGCTTCCGGGTCCAACCAGCTGGTGTTGGTCCTCCTCTAGTATGCTTTGAAGCGCCTCTAAACCGATGAGTACATGTCCCATTTTCGCGATAGCGTCTATCCCTATCTTGTAAGCGCTTCCGTGAGCCGCAAATCCATGGGTCACTACATCGATCCATGCGAAGCCCTTGTGGGCAACCTGAATATTGGAATCGGTGGGTTCTCCCACGATAGCAGCATCCACACGCATATCTTTCATCAAATGCTCGGTGCCGATGCTCGCGAATTCTTCATCACAGACACCAGCAATTACAATGTCCCCACGTAACTCGATACCCTGCTCAATAATGGCGTCAACAGCTGCCATGGAAGCAACGAGACCTCCTTTCATGTCCGCGCTGCCCCTGCCGTAGAGCTTGTTTCCTTCTACCCTGGGGTCAAAGGGATCGATGGTCATGTAATCAACGCCCACGGTGTCCGTGTGTCCGTTCAGCATCAATGACTTGCCTCCCCCTGAACCCTTCAGAACACCTACTGCGTTCACTCTGCCCGGCTCAATCTCCGTGACTTTGGCTTCCATTCCTCGGGCGCTCATCCATTCTCCAAGGTATTCAGCTATCTCTGCTTCTCCGGCTGCTCCGGGTACCAGTGATGGGTTTACTGAGTCTATCTTCACTAGGTCCTTGAGGAGTTTGACTAATCTTGCTTCATCTATCCCTGTGCTCAACGTGATCAGGAATCAGTGCACTCATAGTTGAAAAAATAAGTGGTGGTTAGCCTCGTACCCAGCCGGGATAAACTGGGTACTTGCTGCAGATGACCTCCACGAGATACGGTTTACCAGACTTGTTCTTGTCTAATCCGCGTTTCAAGGCAGCAGCCACCTCATCAGGGTCTTCAACACGCTCTGCGTCAAAGCCAAGTGCCTCAGCAACCTTTGCAGTACTCTGAACTGTGCTCGGGGTTAGCTCATAGGTGTATGGGCTGTGTCCTTTGCCCCAGAAGCCGGGTCCATAGCCACCGAAGCCGTCGTTGTTGATGTGGACCGTGGTTATTCCTAGCTTGTTTCTTATCATGGCTTCCCAGTTACCCATCTGGTAACCCACACCAGCATCACCAGTGACGCTGACCACTTCCCAATCAGGATAAACCAGCTTTGCCCCCATGGCTCCAGCGAGACCATAACCAAGCGTAGTAACGTTTCCCCAGCCGAGGAAACCATGGGGTATCCTTGACTCGTAGACAGTGCTTAGTTGGTCTCTTGTGTTGCCTGATTCATGGGTTACGAGGCTCTTCTCCATATTGACTACGTTCATGATCTCCGCGTAGACCCTGTAAGGGTTAACGGGTTTCTCACTTGATGCCATCAATGGACCATATTTCTCCATCTTCACCCGTTTCGCGTCCTCTATCTCCTTGACGAGACCGTCATCAGGCTTGGGTGCTCCCTGTTTCTCAAGCTCAGAGATCATTTGAGCCAGCACAAGTTTGGCATCACCTAGAATCGCGTGATCAACAGCATAGTCTCTGTTCAGGTCATGGGGGTCGTTTGTCACCTGTATGATTTTCTTATGCATGGCGTCTGGGATCGTGTGCATGAACCCGCTCGCAGTATAACCCACACCAATTGTCAGCACCAGATCAGCGCGTCTCAGGAACCGTTCAGCGGGCTCACCACGTACACCAATAGACAAATCATGGTTCTCAGGGAAAACGCTCTTTCCCTTCAATGTAGTAAGCACTGGAAGATGCGCTAACTCCGCGAAACGCTTCAACTCATCAACGGCATCAGCGCTGAAGACTCCTTGACCAACCCATAGGAGAGGCTTCTCGGCTTTCTTCAACGCCTTGACTGCTTTTTCAACGTCCACGGGGTCACCCATGCTTCGCCAGCCTTTCACAGGCACGTATGAGTACTCTGATGGATCGTATTCCATGAGTTCTCGTGGTACCTCTAGGAGCACAGGGCTGGGACGACCAGTTCTTAGCTCTGTGAAGGCTCTGCGCATGTACTCTGGGACTCTTTCAGCCTTGTTGATGTACCCGATCCACTTGGTGACGCTTCTGAAGCCCTCCTGAATACTGTATCTTTCACGTCCAAGCACACTTGGTGGCACTCCATCCGTTAGACACAGCAATGGAACCGAGTCCTCATACGCCTCAGCCATTGCCCCATATGCCATCTGGGTACCTGCGGCATTCACTCCACCCATCACGGTGCAGACACCGATCTGTTTACCGTTACTCAAACGCCCAATCGCATCCGCAACCGAGACCGCGTAACGTTCATCCCTTACCATGAATAGCTCAGGGGCGCCTTCCTCTCCCACAGCGTTATTGATGTGGCTTGTAGGGAATGTGCAGACCCGTTTGATGCCCTCGGCTTCAAGTATGTTTACCAACCCGTTTACAGCTTTAACCATAGAATCACTGGTTATTGTTGTGGGTATGGGTGGAAAAAAGTATCGAGAACCATATATAATACAATTATGTATTACAGTATTGTATTACAATGGCTAAATATGTGACAATCTCCGCACGAATCCTAGAAGAGAAAAAGAAAGAGATGGAAAAATACGACCTCCAACCCACGGAAATCATCCGAGAAGCCATAGACAACGAGATAAAACGCAGAAAAGCCCAAGAAATCAAACAAAAACTTGAAACCGTCAGAACTGAACTCGCAAAAATAAACCCAGACGAGACCGCGAAACTCATCAGAGAAGAACGTGACAAGTGATGAAACTACTCTTTGACGCCTCTTCCATATTCAACTCACTAGTTGAACGCAGACCAGAGCCAATGATCGATCAATACACCCTCGACTTCACACGATACGAGTTATTGAACGTAATATGGAAACACTACACGCTTCTACATACCTTTAACCGTGAGGCATTTGACGCCTTACTGCTATCCTCGGTTCAGATTCTTTCCGAGATGACTCAGCTATCCATCAAAGGTATAGAGCAACACGCCATGGAGACAGCTGTAACAAAGGGTATCAGCCTCTATGACTCAGCCTATATCCGTCTGGCAAAAGAAAACCAATGCAGTCTGGTAACTGAGGATAACAAGATGAGAAAAATAAGCCGAGAGCTAGGTATTCCGGTTGTTTCAATAAAAGATGTTTAGGCTACATCTCACGTAGCCGTTTGACACGTTCCTCGATTGGAGGATGAGTACTGTAGATGGCGTCAAGCGCTGTCCTATTGGGGTCGCTGATGAAGAGATGGCTTACTGATTCGCTTACCTTCATCTTACCGCTGTTTAGCTTCCCGATCTTCTCCAAAGCATCCGCCAAACCATCAGGGTAACGGGTTAGCTCCGCAGCCGATGCATCAGCCAGATACTCCCTACGCCTGCTAACCGCTAACTGGACTAGTCTTGAGGCTATTGGGGCGAAGATTGCTAAGAGGAAGCCCACAACTATGATTATCAAACCAAGCTGTCCACTATCTCTATCACGTTTACTTCTACGTCCACCCCACCAGTAACTTCTGAGAATCATGTTACTCAAAATACCGGCGAGACCGACAAGTACAGCGACTAGAGTCATGAACTGTACGTCTCTGTTTTTGATGTGGCTGATCTCGTGGGCGAGAACGCCTTCAATCTCCTGACGGTCAAGAGTATCAAGCATACCCTGAGTGACAGCTATACTAGCGTGTTCAGGGTCTTTTCCTGTCGCGTATGCGTTGAGTTCTCTACTTGGCAT
>JAHLLU010000082.1 GCA_020444005.1 archaeon | reverse complement strand
GACCTAGATGACCCCTTCAATAGAATGAAACTCATCAGACTCGCAAGAGCCACCAAAAGCCTCCAGGTAAACCCCGAAAACCCCCAAGAATACATCGTCACAGTATGCACAAACCGGGAACTCTACGAGCCCCACGCAGAGGAAATAAAATACATACCCTTTGACCCAAAACGCCTAGAGCCACTAGAAGACAGAATCAAAAAAGAACGAAGAAAACTTGACTGGGATGAACGAATGAACCCTAGTGATTAATACGCTCAACCAGCTCATCAAGAATAGCATCAAGATTCTCTTTAGGCACCTTTATGCCACTAGCGCGTTGATGTCCGCCACCAAAGCCATCATACTTGACTCCAAGCTCCTTGGAAATATCACCAAGGTGTTCTTTGAGGTCTTTCTCGCCTCTGAGACTCATGTTATAGTAATGCTCGTTTGCCTTGTAGCTGATACCAACCTCGACTCCAAGAGTATCTATCAACAGATTGGATAACGCACCAGTACTATGATCCCCAGAAACCTCCATCAAAGCCACCCTACCAATAACCCGGGCATTATCAGGAATAGCTTCCTTGATCCGAGTCATCTCCTCAAGACTCTGGATCGCTTTCTCTACAACTCCCTCGATTCTATGTGGATAATTGTACTTGCTGAGTTCATCCATGACGCGTCTCTTGAAATCAATACTCTGATCACTGCTCAAAGCATGTGTCAATAACTGGGCTTCATGCTGAGCAAACTTACGATCCATCTTACCCAAAATAGGATCAGCTAGAGGGCCTTCCTCAAACATATCACTAATCGCCGCATAAGCAGCTAATCGCCTAGCCTCACGTCCAAGCTCATTCTTGAACGTATCATAAACCAGCATAGCCGCGCAATCCGTTGTCTCTAGCCTGATTTTTACGCCTAACGCGGTTAATCGCTTCAGTAGATCAGGGCTCATCTGGTGATGGTCGATAATATTGATGTTAGCGAACTCCTTGATCCTGACTAGCTCGTGTTCAAGCTCATCTCTGATGTTCAGATCACAAATATACAGTGTATCAACAGGAGGCTGCACCTTCTCCAAAGCATTTTCGAGGTTATCATAGTTAGCAAGATAGAACTCGCCGCCCTTCACACGCTTGAGAAATGCTCCACAGGTGAGTCCGTCCACGTCGTCCCCATGTATAATAGTGAATGTAGTCAATCGAGGTTGCCTCCTAAATCGTATTTATTCTAAAAGGGTACTGATATTAGTATCCCTTACGAGGGTCGCAGATATTACTAAGAGGCTCGCCCTGAACATACCGCTCAAGATTCATACAGAAAATATCCACGATCCTATCCCCGATATACGGACTACTGTGACTATCATGAGGCACCAATAACACTTTCTCCATACTCCAGAACGGGTGATCAACCGGTAAAGGCTCCACCTCCAAGGCATCAAGATAAGCCCCACTTATCCAGTTCTCCTCTATCGCCTTGATCAATGCAGGTTCCTCTGCAACAGCCCCACGACCAATATTGATGAAATAAGCCGTAGGCTTCATCGCCCGGAACTCGGGTTCCTTAAGCATATACCGTGTCTCAGGCGTCAAAGGCGCAGCCACCACCACGTAATCCGCCTCACCCAAATGATCTTTAAGCTCGTCTACTGGGAAAACAAGGTCCACATTATCCACAGGCTCTACTCGTCGCTTGGTTCCAATAACCCTCATATCGAAAGCCTTACAGAGCTTAGCGGTACGCTGCCCAATATTACCCAATCCAATAATCAGGACAGTTCTATGGTAAAGTTCATCACACTTTAACTGGGTCCAGTTACGGTCCCTTTGGTCAATCCTACGCTGCTTCAAACGCTTTGCATGATCAAGCATCGCGGTAACCACGCTCTCAGCAATAGGCATAGTATGAATACCCGGTGCATTAGTCAAAGTAACCGATCCATCAAGCACCGCAGGCGTGATATTATCGCTAAAACCAGTACTGCAAAGCTGAACCCACTTGAGACTCTTTGTAAAGAACTTCTGGTAATCCTCCCAGTCAAGCTCCCCATGATAATGAGTCCGGTTACCGCCCTCAGCAAGTACTACCTCAAAACCCGGATCATCCGGAACCTTGTCTGGAGGTATCTCAACTAACTCTATCTCGGGGCTGATAGCCTTTATCTGCTCAATATGTTTCTCCTGTAGCCAGTTTAGATTATCCTTGGGATACTGAAAACCGCGTGGAATGCCACTGACCGCGACCCTGATAGTCATAGCTACAGCCAGTATCTCATAATATAAAAGAATAAAGTTAAGGCGCGATACGCCCCGGAGGAGCCGCCTCGATACGCTCCTCATTCCACTCCAAGTAGACCTGAACCACCTTCAACAGAATAGTAGCTATCGAGATATACACGAAAACCCGCAAATCCATAGCTATACTGCTAGTCACACCCTCCATCGCCACATCAAACTCAGTATAACCAAGACCAGCGATATTCCCCGCACCAAGGAAGACCACAATAAACACAAGTGACAACCCAGCTTGAGCTATACGCAGAATCAAAGACAATACACTATTGGGGTTCACAAACCCAACAGCAAGAGTCAGACCAGCAGTAACCGCACCAATAATCATAATCTGGTTAGTAAAACCAGCGAGATCAAACCCGCTGCTCTCAACCTGCGCCAGCAAGTCAGCCGGAATATAACTCGGCAACAAATACGGGATGCCAACGAATAACACCAAGGTGATCAAAGCAGAAATTACTGCACCACTCTTACTCGTCATTACTCAGCACCCGCCTCCATAACCATATGATTACTAAAACTAATCAAATCAAACAGACTCGTCACACTAATATCCGTCTCCCACTGAAGCTCAGTACCCTCTTGGAAATACTCCTCAGCATCCTCCAATGGAACAGATAACTCAAGATCAACAGGCACACTTGAACCAGCTGGTATACTCACAGACGCGGTGTCATAAGCCACCTCCACGCCATCCACGATCATGGCTATACGAACCTCTAAAACGGTATCAACAAATCCCCCGTTTCGTGGAGCCAGATTAAACGGCACAATAACAGGATCCGTAAACTGAATCTCAATACCCTGTTCACCGCCTGACATGGCTGTAGAAAATACTCCAAGCATAGAATGCATTCCAATAACGAGCCCTAACGCTGATGCCAGCTGCACCACGGCAATGAGAGCTCCAATAATCTTTGAGAACTTCAAAATAGCTCACTAACCAGAATAAGACCCATGCCACGTTATATAACTATCAGCAAAAACAGGCGCATACCCCAGAAATAGTAAATAAAAAACAGGAATAAGACTTAGTAAACCCTTAATAAACATCGATCAGCAAGGCAATATATTATGGGCATATGTTATCACTGCGGAAAAGAGGTTGACCCGCCTGTCAGGTGTCCTTACTGTAACCTGACCTTCTGTGATGAACACCTACCCCAGAAAGCCCATAACTGTATCGCATTATCAAGCAACCTCCAAGGCATCAAACCCGAGCCAGTAACCAAAACAATACACTACGTACAACCAGAAGAAGACGAGGAAACCCAGAGACCACGCCCAAGAACAGTAAAAAGGAAAAAAACAAGCTTCCTAGGGCAAGGAATCACAAAACAAAAGGTACTCATAGTGGTACTCACCCTCGCATTAAGCCTAGCAAGCGTATTGATGCTATGGCAATGGGAACCAGATGACGATGGACCACCAGTAGGACCCGTATTCCCTATATCCAAGGAAACCATAGAGCAACAAGAATACGTCCTAACCCTCATCAACAAAGAACGAGTCAAAGAAGAACTACCAGAACTAACACTCAATAACAACAGCATAGCCCAACGATACGCCGAGGAACTACTCAGAACAGGAAACATCAAGAATAACCCTGATCTTCCAGCGAATATGGGTGAAAACCTCATGTACTTTGAGGGCGAGGATTTCAACGTAACCATCGTATTGGATGCGTTAATCTATGATATGGTCTACGATGACGCTGATTATGAGTGGGGAAACAGGGACAACATACTCTATGACGAATATACGGCTGTAAGTATCGGTGTCGCCTATAATGAGAACAACCTGTATCTTGTTCAGGATTTTAGCTAGATAATAGGACTCAACAAAGCCCATAAACGCCTCGACAAAAAATCCTCCATGAATAAATTAAAACGTGAATACAAATTTTTCATGGGCGGCTTCCTAGCCGGATTCTTCTTCTACGCAGGAACATTCATTCTAGGCTTCTATCTAAGAATAAAAGGAATAATGTAGAGTTAGCGTCGATAAACCTCGACGTTATGCTCCAGATCAGATTCCCCGAGAGCCTGAACCGTTGCAGCAATCAAGGAACCAAGATTCTCCAAGTCCTGCAAACTGATAACCTCATTGGGGCTGTGCATATACCTGTTCGGCATACTGATCAAACCACAGATGGTACCGCCTCGCTCGACCTGAATAGCCCAAGCATCAGTACCACTCCTGCTAGGCACGCCCTGACGCTGACAAGGAATACCCTTCTTCTCCGCAGAACTCTCCATCATCTCCCACAAGGCGCGGGTAAAGTTACCGCCAAGAGCCACAACAGGACCCTTACCGATCCTAATTCCCCCAACCTCATTGGGTTTGACTCCGGGAGCTACCGCGTGTGTTACATCTGTGGCGATAGCCGCCCAAGGTTTGATGTTGTAGGCCGCGATTGTGGCTCCACGTAGTCCAATCTCCTCTTGAACCGTGGCTACAAAATGTACCTTGATGTTTTTCGGCTTATTCTTGGAGAGAATCTCCATTGTCTTAACTAGGCCAGCGACGCAACAGACGTCATCAAATGCTGGTCCCACTAGTTTATCGCTGTCCTTGGTACCCAGACGTGTGACTTCCAGATAGGGCGTACACACGGTACCAGACTTGATACCAAGTTTCTCCGCCTCCTCCTTGCTATCTAATCCCAGATCGAGCAACATATTCTTCAACTCAGGAGACTTATCCCTCTCCTTCGCGTCAGTAAGATGCGCAGCCTTCACAGCTACAGCACCTACAATATAATCTTCGGGGCCATCACCGATCCAAACCTTCACACGGGTACCATAGGCTACACGCTTATCCCATCCACCCACCTGTTTGAAGCCAGCGAAGCCGTCATCATCAACGTGGCTAATCATGAAACCCAGCTGGTCATAGTGTCCAGCTAGCATAACGTCACGTTCGCCGTCACCGATGACGCCGATGACGTTACCCATAACATCAACGTTTACAGTGTCACAGTATTTGCTGAAGACTTCGATGATGCGCTTCCTGCGCTGCTGCTCGAAGCCAGTGACGCTTGGAGCCTCCATGAAGTACTTCAGTGTCTTGTACAAGTCAACCATACTTATCGAGCAAAAACTCCCCGCTAACCCGTTTAAAGATATCCACCCTCGTAACCATTATACACCTAGAACCCAAGCACATACTATGACACCACGACACGCCCTTGTACGTGAACCCGGAAACCAGTACACGAGTTGCCTATCAGAACACCCACTGCATCATACAGTGAGTCTCAAAGGCGCAAGAGAACAACATAAGAAATATCGGGAAACACTAGCAGAACTCGGGCTAGAAGTAATCATGGTCCCACGAGACGATAAGCATCCTGATAGCTGTTTCGTTGAAGATAATGCCGTTGTTGAGAACGGAAAAGCATTGATCTGTAGGATGGCAAAGGAGTCAAGACGTGGAGAACAACCCGGAGTAGCGGCTACTCTCGAAGAATATATGCCAATTAAATGGGCGGAGGCTCCGGCTACCATCGAAGGCGGCGACGTGGTTCACGCTGAGGGGAAGCTCATCAGCGGCATCAGTGACCGCACCAACTATGAAGGCGTTGCACAGCTACAGGAGTGGCTGGAGGTGCCTGTTGCCACTATATTTGATCCAACGATTATGCATCTGAAGAGTTATGTGACTTATCTCGGGAAAGGGATAATGATCGCAACAGAAAAGTATGCAAACCACCCTGCACTGGAAGGTTATAATATTTTGATTCCACCAGCGGAGGAAGGATATGCTGCTGATACTCTATCTGTTGGTGATACTGTGCTTATGGCTGAAGGATATACTACTGCGCAGACGATGGTGAAAGAGGCAGGGTTTGATGTTATCAGCTTGAATGTTTCTGAGATTCAGAAATGCGACGGCGCCTTAACTTGCATTAGTGTGCTCTGGTAGGAGAAAATATATTCCCTACCCACCCTGTTACCTCCCTATGAAATACTATACTAAACCCGGAATGGAGAAATATCCATTTAGCTCAGCCGTCAAGGCAGGCGATTATATTTATGTCAGTGGAACAGCCGCAGCGCAAGACGATGAAGGCAAGCCATTGACCACAGTAGAGGCGCAGACACATGAGATAATGAAACAGTTCAAGGATGCATTAGCGCAGTTCGATGCTACTCTTGATGATGTCGTCAAGATCAGCGTCTATATAGAGGACCAGTCAGAGTGGCCCAAGATGAACGCCGTCTATCGCAGCTACTTTGGGGACAAGTTGCCTGCGCGTGTCGCGGCTGTTACTGGTCTCGTGATGAAGGGCTTCCTTGTGGAGATGGATTGCATCGCCTACAAGCCCTGATTTTGTCTGTAATTACAGACAAAATGCCGTGGTGACAGGGTTTCCCTCCGCTGTTTCTAGAAATATCTATATACGGGGACCTTGTATTCTGTCAAGCTTACAGGGGAACAATAATGTCATTAAGAGACCCGGTTAAAATCGAGATTGCGAGGAGCCACAGGATCAAGAAGTCTGTTTGTAGGAGTTGTGGTGCTACTAATCCACCTAATGCTACGAAGTGTCGTAAGTGTCGTAGTAAGAACTTGAGGCCTAAGCGTACGAAGGGTAAGGGTAGATAGTCTACTCTGTTATGTCGTAGCTTACTTCGAGTATTTGTTTGCTGTTTCTGTATCTTGTTTTAGTGATGCTGATTTTTCCTATTTGGCCTGTTGTTTTTGTGTGTGGTTTGTTGCAGGCGTTTACGTTCCAGTCTGGTAGGTGGAATATTGTGACTGTTTGGATTGATTCGGGTAATGGGAACTTGTCGTATATCCAGTCTCCCCATCTTTGTTCGGCTTCTTTTCTGGTCATGGTGTAGGTTTCGATTTCTGCGTTTTCTTGGATTTTTGTGTCTACTTTTTGTTGGATTTCTTCTAGTTGTTCTTCGGTTGGTTTTCTTGGGTATTCTACTGCGATTCGTCCGTGTGTGCCGTTTACGGATGCGCTTGTGCTCCATTTTGCTTCTGCGCCGAGTACTTTGACGATGGCGCCTTTGACGATGTGTAGTGCTGTGTGGGTTTTGGTCTCGATTGACATGGGCGTGTATATGGGGTTATTTTTGAAAAGTGTATTGGGTGGTGTCTACTGGTGGGTACTTTGGGGAATTTTTTTTCTGTGGGAAATGGTGGGAGGGGGTGTTACTTTGTGGGAATGGGTGGTTGTATGTGTGTGAGGGTTGTTGTTAGTTTTGCTGTTTTTGATAAATTGTTTTAACTCGTCTAGTGTCTCCTCGATTCTTGTGTCATCGTATGCGCTGATGATGGAGTTGATGGTCTGGTCGGTTTGGGAGGCGAGTCTGCCCCATTTCTCGCGGCTCGTTTAACCCTGCTCGGGTCTAGAGCCGAGTCTATAGTGAACTCTTAGAGCCTACCTAGGCTTCGGGTGAACTCGTGGCGTATAGTCTGTGTGTTGAATCGATGCCATTTGGTCTTGTTTCTGTGTCTTTGGGGTGTTTGGTTTCTGTCATGAATAGGCGGTGATTTTGTATAGAATAGACGCCTTTTTTGCCTTTTTTCTTATGTAATCTGGTTGGTTTCCTGCGCCGATTTGTTGAATCGGGTGTTTTCGGGGGTTTCCGCGTGGTACCCCTCTAGGTTTTCTTTGTTGTCTATTGTTTCTGGTTTGGGTGGTGATTTAGACGTGTTTGGCGTCATGATTAATTGTCTGCTTATCCTATTTTTATAGAATTTTAAGACGAGACATCTAATGTATCGCATGTAATATTACATTCCAATAT
>JAHLLU010000081.1 GCA_020444005.1 archaeon | reverse complement strand
TTCGGGTAACTTGGTCTAAGCAAAGCAGTAGTTAATACTCTGGTCTTGCTGAACTTGGAGACGCCCACGAGCATTATGTTTCGTTTCTCGCACTCTGTGAAGAGTTTCTGCATGACGTCAAGAAGTTCAAGGGGTAGATGGTACCAGCCTCCTAGTTGAAGCTCCTGCAATAGATGCGTGAACCGCCCATAGAGGTTCCCATCAATCAAAACGATGCTGTTCTCAGGCAAGTCATCAATATTATCCAAAACGATCTCTATCTCGATAAGGTCTCTAAGAATCCGCTCAAAGCCTGTGATCACGTTATAGTCTCGGATTCCTTTCACCATCTCGAACCTGAGCTTGGGTTTATTGTAATTGCATGTACCTAGCATGAGGGCTCTGATGATGAAGAAGTCGATTCCGTTGCTCAGGGTTCTTGAGGCGCTACTACTGTCGATGCTGCACTCCTCGGTGAATACGTTACCGGGTTCAGGTAGCTTGTGCCAGTTGTGTTCAAGCTCTTCTTTTAGAGTCTCTTCTATCTTTGATTGTTTATCGTCCAACCCGAATAACTGCTGAAAGCTTTGCTTCTTCTGGTCTATCTCCTGTACGAACTCTCCGATGAACTTCAACAAGTGCGCCTCCGCTAAACTGTCAATAGGATTTAGCGCTAATATAATGGTTTACTGAACAAGACGGTGGCTGAGAGGTAACTGAAACTGCTACCTGCTTGTCTTGGGCTTGTATTTTTTCTCCTTATACTTACCAGTAAGTCTGACATGAGTGCCTTTCCTAGTTACTGCTGACTCTATGGCTTCATCCATCGCCTTGCACTCGGCTGCCCATTCGCATTCCTCGCATTCATACTCGAAGCCATACATTCCAATGCAAGGTGGTCTTGGTCCTTTAGGCATACGTGAAAAATGGCAAAGGATACTGTAAAAACTTATCGAAAAAATAAGAGAGGGTCGGGCTAGTTTACGCTGCGCACCGTCTCGATGAAGTCACTCATCTTGAAGGGGAAAAGCTCCGCGAGTTCACTAGCCTCATCGTGAGGGATACCCTGCTCGATGAGCTGCTTTCTAAACTCCCGTTTGGCGCGTTTATAGCTCATGCTATAGTCCAGTGCCCATCCAGGTGCCCTAACCATCAACCCAAGTACCGCGGGTAATGTGCGTAGGGATGCCCAGGCGCTCACGGCTACTCATCCCGGTAGTTGTGGTGCTCTCCGACCTTGAACTCGTTAACCATGCCTTTCCAGTTTGTTACTGTCTGCATGTATTCACGAGTCATCCTCATGGCTTCGTCCTCAGGGATACCGCCCTCGATTAGGGTGTTCCTGAACTCTGCGACGCTTTTCGCCATGTCTTTGGCCGCGTCTGGGCTGAAGAAGGCGCCTATGATTCCTTTGATCATCTTGGGTACCTTCTCGGATACTGTGTCCAGGATCTCGGCGATGTCCTCTGGGGATTCTACGAAGTCTTTGTGTCTTCTTCGGTTATATTCGTCCATTTCTTTCACAATACCCTATAGGGGTGATCACATTACTTAGGTGATCTGGAAAAAAGTGATCACCTGTTGATCAGACCTGAGTATCTCCATTGAGGCGATCAGGGTAAAGAACAAAGTTATACTAGAATATGGTTTACACTGCGCTGATTTATCCAACGACAATTATAAACGGGTTTCTGGAAGTGATCAACGGATTCTGGGTATCGAGAACCGGATTCTGACCCTAGTTGATAAATCTAGGGTATACATATTCTCATTGTTATGGCTGAAGAGGTATCTATTCTGGGTTTCTTAGTTAATGTCTATGGTTGGATCGATGAGAATGTTCTAGGTTTGATAACCACTGGTGTCTTGCTTGTAATCATCTACATAGTATACAATTTCCTGATAAAGGAAGTTGATAAAATCAAGGATAAAGAGGTACTAGATGTAAGCACAGCATCACTCTTCAAGAAGATACTCAAATGGACATCATACATTATCGTAACTGTTCTCGTCTTTAACACGCTGGGCATACAGATTGATTTCTTCCTAGGGCTATGGGTTCTAGCTGGCGGTACCATCATTGGTTTTGCCTCCATGAACACCATTGGGAACGCCCTAGCCGGACTCATAATAATGGCTAGCCGCCCATTCAAGATGAGAGACCGATTATTCTTCCAAGACCAGTACGTCGTTGTAGAGGACATTGATCTAATCTATACACGGATGAGAACTCTAGATAACGTGGTGATCTCGGTGCCAAATCAGGTGATATTGGAAAGCGTGATCGCAAACCAGAGCGTCTACGAGTTGATAAGACGCAGAATAGTAGTAACAGCTGATTACTCTGAGAAACCAGAACGTATCAGGGGGATACTGCTTTCAGCGATAAAGGATATAGAGGAAATTATGCCTGAGCCTGCGCCGTATGTTTGGATTACTGATTTTCCGAATTACGCGATGGAGTACACATTGTTCTATTATATTGGAGACACACAACGGGTCCAAAGTATAGACGCTAAGGTTCGCGAGGCAGTGGTTAACGAGTTTGATGCAAATGGCATCGATATGAGTACGCCCAATCTAGTTAAATCCATGAAATAGAAGGATTTCTTATTTAAACAAAGAATTTCCTGTTTCTGTTATTTTTTCTCCCCAATATAACGGCTTTTTGTAATGGATTTGAAATTGTATATATATTGTAGAATTTTATGCCACATATAAACAAATTACATAAAACAATCAATTCAACCTTTTTTTAGCACCGTTTTTGCGTTAAACCCCTTGAAGAATCCGTTATTTTATACCACATATCAAGGCATTGTGCCTAAACGGCGAAACGGAGAGAAAATAATATGCCAACATGTGCAATATGTGGAGAAGTAGCCGAGATAGTTACCAAATGCAAGATGTGCGGAGAAAAATTCTGCTCAGACTGCGGAGAACCCGATCAAAAGCTCTGCATCTACTGCCTCGACGACGAGGACGATGACTGGGACGACGACGATTGGGACGAAGACGACGACACCGACGACGAATAACTCCCAAAAAACCATTTTTTAACAACCCTTTTTCAATAAACCAGACAATTTTTTGTCAATAACACCCGTCACTCATACACTTTTTTACATTAATCAAAACCAAATCTAGGCGGTTCTGGGGCTTCTTTACTTGAAATAAGCTGAACCGTGGCTTAGCCACGCTACCCCCCCCCCCCTCCTTGTAAAAGAAATGAGAGATTAGGGAGACTGTTTAGGAGTCTTCTCCCAAGTCTCCTCAGCTACAGCCAAAGGAACCTCAACACCCTCAGGTATAGGAGTCTTGTATGTTCTACCTCCTAGTCTCTCAAGATGCTCTTCCTTCGCCTTAGCTCTGAGTTCTTCATCAGTGAACAACTCGATAGCTGAACCCGCCATGGTCTTAGCGGCAAACACCAGACTCTTGTGTCCAATGCTCATACCACTGGTAGCTACGACAGCCCAGCTGTGACCCGGAGCACCAAGCACAAAACAAGTAGTGCCAAACTCAACTGTAGGCGTGATCCAGGATATATCGCCAACGTCGCTGCTACCGGCACTGGTTTCACCATCACCCAGGGGATCAAGAATATCAGTTACAAGGTCAATGTCCCGATACTTCTCAGCGTCTGGTATCTTATTTCTCCGTAGAGAATCCACCTTAGCATCCTTACTGAAGTTACTTGCGATTTTCTTAGCATACTCAAGCTCTTCCTCTGTATACTCGGGGGTTCCGATCTCCCGCATGTTCTTGACCACTAGCTCGCTGATGGTCTTGTTGGGAATTATGTTGTATAATGCGTCGATAAACTGAACCTCAAGCTCTGTCTCAGTCATCAAAGCTGCACCCTCCGCGATCTTCAGTATCCGCTCATAGATTGGATCAAGCTGAGTACGCTCAGGTGCCCTGATGTAATACCATGAACGAGCGTAATCGGGTACCACGTTTGGCTGTCCACCACCCTCCTCTATCACATAGTGAATACGAGCCTCTTGGATCACGTGCTCACGAAGATAGTTGACACCAATATTCATCAACTCAATAGCATCAAGAGCACTACGACCCATCTCAGGGTTACCCGCTGCATGCGCCGTCTTACCCCTGTACACGAACTTTACTCCATTCACAGCGGTGCTACTCTTCAAGTTACAAGTGTTCATACTGCTCGGGTGATGACTCAAACACGCATCAAGACCATCATAGTACCCATCACGCGCCATCCACACCTTACCAGCATAGTTCTCCTCCGCCGGAGTACCAAAGAACCGTATAGTACCAGACATACCCTCCTCTTCCAGAAGATACCTCATGGTAATAACAGCCGCCAAAGCAGTGGCTCCGTGAATATTATGTCCACAGCCATGACCCGGCGCATCCTTCACAAGTGGATCTTGCTCGGGTTTGATCTTGTTACTGAGACCAGGAAGCGCATCGTACTCTCCTTGGAACCCTATGACTGGTTTTCCCTCGCCCCACTCGGCTACTATTGCTGTGGGCATCCCAGCGATACCGTGTTTAACATCAAACCCATGTTCCTTGAGTTTCTCTGCGATTAGTTTACTTGATTTTGACTCGACCAACCCGAGCTCAGCGTATTGCCATACCTTGTCGGCTACCTCGACGAACTCATCCTTGTGTTCATCAATCCATTTCCATGCCTTATCCTTTAGCATACCAGAGAAATGGCTGAAGAGCGTAAAAAGAGTGGCGCACGAGGTGGGATTTGAACCCACGCCCCCGGGGAGGGACCAGTCCCTAAGGCTGGCGCCTTACCTGACTTGGCGACTCGTGCGCCTTTTACTTTCATTCAATAGGGGATAGAAAGAGAGTTTGTTACCAAGATTATACATGGTTGAGTGAAAATGATGAGTTGGTCCCTCCCCGGTTAGACATGCGCCAGCCTCATCAACAGAACAAGTTCTGCAAATAAACGAATACAACTGTGTTATTTATATATTAAATAGAAAAAAAATCACTGGTCTGAGGACAGAATAATAAAAAGAGGTTATTGTTTGCCTTTCAACTGCTCTGCTTTTTCCCTCGCGATCTCCAGCGGAGGCTCGTCATCAGGCTTTACAGGAACATACTTCTGGTCTCCGAGACGCTTCTTCAACTCAGCCTTGGCTTCTTTGATCATCTCAGGAGAAGTAAGTAGGTCTAGGGCGGTTCCCGCCATGGTTTTTGCGGCGAATATTAGGCTCTTGTGTCCGATGCTCATGCTTCCGCATGCTACCCAGCGCCAGTCGTGACCCGGGGTACCAAGCACATTGGTTGCGGTCTGGAACTCTAGGGTTGGTGTCTTCCAGCTTACATCGGCAACATCAGTGCTTCCCGCACTAGTAATACCATCATCCCATGGATCATGCACTTCAGTATCCATGATTACATCAACAAACCGCTCCCACTCAGGATGCTTACTAGCACGAAGCATACCCATCTTCTCCTCACGAGAAACAGTGGCATCAATCGCCTTAGCAAACTCAAGCTCCTCCTCCGTATAACTCGGTGGACCTATCTCACGCATATTAACCGTAATAGCATCAGAAAGCACCTTGTTTGGTATCAGGTTATAGAGTCCACCCATATGGATAGCGTTGAGTCTCGTCTCGGTCATCATAGCTGCTCCTTCAGCGATCTTCAGTATCCGCTCTGTGATTGGTTTAAGCTGTGAACGCTCAGGTGCCCTGATGTAATACCATGATCGAGCATAATCAGGCACAACGTTGGGTTGTCCACCGCCCTCTTCGATAACATAGTGGATACGCGCTTCCTGAATCACGTGTTCACGAAGATAGTTGACACCAATATTCATCAACTCGACAGCATCCAAGGCGCTTCTTCCCTGCTCAGGGCTACCGGCAGCGTGAGCCGTCTTACCGAAGAACTCAAACTTGTAGTCATTTGTAGCTGTGCTGCTACTCATTCCAGCCACGTTAAGCTCACTGGGGTGATGACTGAGACATGCATCAACATCGTCAAAGAGCCCAGCAGTCACCATGTAGACTTTGCCACCGTAGTTTTCCTCGGCTGGTGTCCCGTAGAACTTGATGGTGCCCTTAAGTCCTTCTTTCTCCATCGTGTAGCGTATTGCTATCGCGGCTGCTAGCGCTGTGGTTCCGTGTATATTGTGTCCGCATCCATGTCCGGGTGCTCCTTCGATTATCGGTTCTTTTCTTGGCTCAGCTACATTACTGAGCCCGGGAAGCGCATCATATTCACCCATCAAGCCGATGACTGGTTTGCCTTCACCGTACTCGGCTAGGATGCCTGTTGGCATTCCCGCGACGCCTAGTTGTACCTTGAATCCGTGTCGTTCTAGGGTCTCGGCTATGATTTTTGATGATTTGGTCTCGACGAGTCCCAGCTCAGCGTATTCCCATATCTTATCGCTTACTTTGATGAACTCCTCACGGTTTTCATCGATCCATTTCCATGTAGACTGTTTGTCCATAAACTATCAACGGGTTATGAGGGTAAAAAAAAGTGGCGCACAGGGTGGGATTTGAACCCACGACCCGGATCGGGCTCCAACTTTTCAGGTTGGCGCTATAGCCGAGTTAAGCTACCTGTGCGCCTTTTAATTTCATTCAACTAAGGATACAAAGAGAGTTTGTTACCAATAATATACTTAGTTGAGTGAAAATGATGGGTGGAGCCCGATCCGGATTGCGCCAACCTCATCAGCAGAACCTAGATTCTGCGAGAAAAATGAAGCTGGTTGAAGTATTTATAGATTCATAATATCTTTGAACTCTTGTCGGGGGACAATAAAATGAAAAAGGAATGGTTCTGCGAGGTGTTTCAGCAAATCAATAAAAGAGAAATGAGCACAGTATTGGCGAGTTGAATCCCCAGATAGTTGGCATAGGAAGATGTACACTGGACATCATCTTCAGACTCCCAGAATACCCAACATGGGAGAAAGGAGTAGTTTACGATGAGTACAGCATTGATGGCGGCGGACAGGTAGGAACAGGACTAGTTGCAGCATCAAAACTAGGAGCCACAACAGGATACATCGGTACCGCTGGGAGCGATTACGCTGGAGACCTTAAACTAGAGAGTCTACGGGAATGGGGCGTAGACACCAGCCGCGTCATCAGAAGAATGGGTCCTGATGAACAGGTGATTCTCGTAACTGTTCAAAGTGGCACAGGAGAACGTGTTTTCAACCACAGTGATAGACTGGACGCTGAACCCATTACCCTAGACGAGCTTGACTATGATTACATCACAAGCGCAGACTACCTGTTGCTTGATGGCTCGCACCCTGAGGCTGCATTGGAGACGGCTAAGTGGATGCGTGAAGCCGGGAAACAGGTTATGCTTGACGGCTCCAAGACAGCTGAGTCAATTAAGGAGTCTACACGCAGGCTGATTCCCTTTGTTGATGTGCTTGTCTGTGGTGATGGTTTCGGTGAGAAGCTAGCTGGTGTAGGTGATGTGTTTGAGGCTGGTGAAAGGGTACTGGATATGGGGCCAAGAATCTTCGTTGAAACATTGGGTGAGAGAGGCAGTGTAACGGTTACCCTGAAGAAGAACTTCGAGACGCCCTCGTTTGAGATAGAGGTTAAGGATACAACAGGTGCGGGTGATGTTTTCCACGGTGCATATCTCTATGGACTCATTAATGGATGGAACCCAGAGAGGATAGCCTTGTTCAGTACAGCGGTCTCAGCGTTAAAATGTACACGTATGGGTGGTCGTAGAAGTTCTCCAACTCTAGGTGAGGTCTTGGAGTTTCTACAGAGTCATGGTATTAATGATTTCTAGGCTAAAGAAAACATGCACTGGGAGAGTAGTTGGTTCTGATTGAGTGTTGTCCCAATCAGAACTGCTGGTTCCCCAGGTTTCGTGGGTTCTTTTTACAGAGTTGGTCTGCAAGTATACTTGTATTCAGAGTTTATTTAGAGGTTAAAGCAGCCTTTGATGAGTTTGTTTGGTGACAGTTTTATCGTGGCTTACCTCAGGTTAATTGATGCACGGTAAATTAGGATACATGGGTTGGGCTTCTATGGTTAGTGGCTGGCTTGTGATACTTTTAGCCATATCTAGGAACCCTTGGTTTGTGTTCACTGAGAACGCTTTCAGTGATC
>JAHLLU010000080.1 GCA_020444005.1 archaeon | reverse complement strand
CTATCATTTTTGCTTCGTCTACTGCTGCTTGGTCTCCTGTTACCATGATACATGGTACACCGTGTTCTCCGAAGCTGTAGATGTTCAACGCGATCTCACCGATACGCTTCTCATCAAACCAGATATTCTTGGGCAACGGGTAGAAACTATGACTAAGCACACCATTAGGTGCACCAGTCATACCGTGGAAGCCATGAAGAACCATAGCGTCAAAACTGGGCTCAATTCCGGCGGGGCCTCCTTCCCCAGCATGCATGACTAGTTTGCATTCTGGGTGTATCAACTCGAAATCTATTCCTCCGGGGAATTCACCGTGTCCCGGCCAAGCATATATCTCTGTGGCTCCTCCGTCGATTAATCCCTCTATGAGGGCATTAAGCTCAAGTGTGGCTACCCTGATGGCTTGCTGGTAGTAGGCTCCTTCTTCCATGCATTGCTTCTTGAAGTCCACTACCCCGGCGACGCCTTCCAGATCGCACACTATGTAGACTTTCATCTGTATTCACCTGATGGGTTCGTAAAGGTCTAACACGAGTTGATTATCAGCTGCACCTATGTTGTGAGTTTTCTCAAGGCATTCTGCTTCTTGTCTAAACTCGTAACCGTTTTCCTTTACCCAGTTATAGAGGCGCATCCAGAGTTCACCTATCTCGCTTAGGTCTCGACAGGTTGTTACTGCGTATCTTCCACCCGGGATATCTTTGACGCTGATATTCTCTTCATTATAGTCTTCATCTACCTTGATCCAGAACTCGTACCCATACTCTTTCTTGTCTTTCATCGGGTTCGGGTTATTGAATCCATAAATGGGGTGCTTCTCTAGATCACCCAAGATTCCTTTGCCTGTAGCCCATTCTATCAGCATCTCGGCTGCTTCATGTTCTGGGCTCTCCGATACCGCCCTGAAGCTTGCTACACGCATGGGCTCAAGCGTAACGATCTTTACGTCTAATTCCATTTCATCATGTCTCCTTTCATACATTTTTCTGATTAACTCTGCTTGATGCTGCTCTTCTTGTTGCTGTTTCCAGAGTGTTGTCTGGTATGTGTCCACGATGTTTGTGAGTATCTTTTCGCCATCTTCCCTAAGCCTGTAACTTCCTCTTCTGGGGTTTTCTATTATCTGGGCTTCTGTGAGTGTGGTTAGGTGGTGGTTTAGGGCAGTCTTACTGAGTTCTGTGGTTTCTTGAAGGATGCTTAACTCTGTTTCTCCTTTCATTAGGGTTGATAATATCTTGAGTCTGTGGGGGTTTCCTAATGCGTTTAATAAGTTACTCAGTTGGGCAGTGTTTTCCTCTAGGGTTTTCTTGAGCAGGTCATCTTTCAATCTTAATCAAGAGTTGCTCGCCTTTTTCCTTTAATAAGTGTATTGTATAATTAGTCCAATGGTACTAAAAATACTGAATAAGCCTACTCTTTTTGGACCATCTGCACGAGGAACCCATTAGAGTCACGTACAGTGATGATATGTCTCTTAGTATCCTCATTAAAGACTGGCCCATCAACCCAGTAACCTTTGGATTCTAGGTCCTTATGCGCTTTCTTGATATCATCAACGAGTACGCTGAAGTGGCTGTAACCCGGGTTGTCAGCTGGGCGTGTCTTGTTGATGTCTATGGTCATTCCGAACTGGGTCTTGAGTTGAACCGCTTCCCTGCCGCCATGCTCAAAGCGTCTCACAAGAGTGCATCCTAGATCAGTGTAAAACTTGACTGCTTCATCAAGGTCTGTGGCGAAAAAGTGGATGTGATCCATTCCTAAGTGTTTCATACTATTCAATGAGTCGTAAACCCTAAAACCTTAACGACTACTATATATTAGTTTTAGGAGATTCTAATGAATACGCGTCTCAGAGCCTTATCCAACTTTTCAATTACAGATAAATGCAACGGCAGATGCAAAATGTGCAACATATGGAAGACAGAGCCAAGACCGGAGCCTCAATTAGAACAAATAGAGAAATTTTTCAATGAGAACAAAAAGAGTCTGCGAGACCTAAGATTCATCCAGTTGACAGGCGGAGAACCCTTCCTCAGAAAAGATCTACCAGATATTGTTGAAATCGTGCATCACGCGGTCCCGGGGGCCATGATATGGATTCCCACAAATGGACTGCTCCCAGACGAGATACATGAATCAACACGATTAATATTAAACAAGATAACTGGTTCGAAGCTTGGGATCACGGTTTCTCTCGATGGGGACGCAGAGATGAATGATGCCCAACGAGGCGTAGATGGAGGTTTTAGGAAAGCTGTTCAAACTATCAAGAATCTTAGCGGTTTGAAAAAGGAACATGGATTCGGGCTTACAACTGGTTTCACTCTCACCGGCGAGAACTATGTTTATGCCCCTATTGTGCAGAAAATCGGGTACAGACTCGGCACCGATTTCAGCTTTAGGCCCATAAATTTCAGCGAACATTACTACCAGAACACAGATCAGCAGGATATGTTACAACCTGACCAGATTCTCCCCTATCTTGACTATGTTGCGATTAACCTCAAACGAGAAAAAGGTGTCATTAAATCAGTTACAAACCTAGCCTACATCAAGGGCGCCAAGGAATTCATCAAAGGCCAAAGGACCCTCAAATGCTCAGCTGCAAGTGAATCAGTATACATCGATACCGTTGGTGATGTCTATCCCTGTCTAATTATGAACCAGAAACTTGGAAACATCTACCAGAATAGTCTAGAAGATATATTGGCTTCACCGAGTGCATGGGAGGCTCGTGAAATAATACAAAACCTCGATTGCCCAACATGCTGGCTGGAGTGCGAGGTCTATAGGGATTTGATAAAAGATAGAAAGAGGCTGTTTGATGCCTTTTTGTGGGCGGTTACTTTGTCCTCTTGATGATGTGGTAACCAAACTGGGTCTTCACAGGCTCTTTGGTGGTCTCACCGACATTTAGGTCAAAAGCAGCTTTCTCAAAAGGCTTGACCATCTGTCCTCTACCAAAAGCACCGAGATTACCTCCACGCTTACCTGATGGACATGTGCTGTGTTTCTTAGCCAAGTCCTCAAAATTTGCTCCGCCTTTCAGCTCTTCAAGTAGTTTTAGTGCTTGGCTTTGTTTCTCTACGAGAATATGACTCGCTGTTATCTTTGATGCCATACAGATTTCACTGATTGATATGTTAAAAGTGTAATGAAAAAAGAAGAGAGGGTTACTCGACGAAAGGCTGCTTGTGCTTCAAGATAGCCTCTGTTACCTCTGGACGCATCTGAGTCTCATCAGGATACTTACCCTCTGACAATAGCTGACGCATCACTCTACCCTTGTAGTTGACTCTGTCTTCTTCTCCGTGTGGACATATCTTGTCGTTTTGGGGTCCACCGCACTTGTTGCAGTGGAAGAAGTTTCTGAAGAATATTGGTGCAATTCCCAGATCAGGATAGTCCTCGAATATCTCCTGTGCCTCAAAAGGTCCATAGTAGCTGCCTACTCCTGCATGGTCTCTGCCTACGATGAAGTGGCTGCACCCATAGTTCTTTCTGACGATAGCATGGTGTATCGCTTCTTTCGGTCCAGCGTACCGCATCTCCATCTCCAGTGTAACCAGTATCGCCGCGTTCTTCAGGAAATAGTTCTTGATCAAAGCTTCATAGCTCTCAAGAATAACGATGTCCGTGAAGTCGCCTACCTTCTTCTTACCGATCAACGGGTTGATGAACAAGCCGTCAACAAAGCTCAACGCAGTCTTCTGCACATACTCGTGACCAATATGCGGAGCATTCCTTGTCTGGAAACCCGCAACTGTTCTCCAGCTTTTCTCTTTGAAGAGGAACCTTGTCTCCTCGGGCTTGAGCCTGTACTGGGGGAAGACTCCGGGGGTCTCATTGAATAGTTCAAGTTCTCCACCTACTAGTACCGGGTTCATACCGGCTGTCTTCTGAACTCCGGGGTGCTCAGCGTCGTTGGTCTTGTAGACATTTTGGCAGTAGGTCTCCTTGTCCCAGCTGTACTTTTCTTCGACTTTTAGTATGGCGAAGTTTTCGCTGTTGCTGCTGATTGTGATTGTGTCGCCTTCCTTGAATTTCTCAGAGTCCTTCTCACTGACATCAATTAGAATCGGGATAGTCCAAGGCACGTCATTGGATAATCTGCCCTTGTTTACAACTGAGTCAAAATCGTTCTTAGTCAGAGGTCCTTTTAGGGGGCTGTAGAGTCCGACTGCGATGTTCTCCAAGTCGATCCGCAGCTCAGTGCTCACATCTACCGTTGGTAGTTCTTTTGCTTCCTCGATCCTGTTGTCGATGAGGGCTGCTCTTGTGAGTTTGTTTATTAGTTTTCCACCGTGTGGTCTAGGCATAGGAGTCACTCGATGTATCCTAGTCGCCTGAGTCGCTCACGTATGAGTTCCTCTTCCTCTGCGGTGTATTCTGTTTCTTCGGGGAACTCGTTCTCTAGTAGAAGCTCTATGTATTCTTCTACTGTGGCGATGCTGGTGCCTTCGATTTTCTCGGCTACCTTGTCTACGAGTTCTTTGCTTATTTCTATTGCAACTTTTTCGTCGCCCATCTTTTTCACCTTGATACCATATTCAACGGGGTTTTAGATATAACTCTTTACCAACCCTACCAATATACTCCCAATAGCATCAGTTAGCCCAGAGATATGTATTTAAGGAAAGGTTCAGCTTCATAAACACTAACAGGGGAGATACGCCATCGCAAAACTACCAAGACCACCGGAAATCAACATAGGAACCATCGGGCACGTAGACCACGGAAAGACAACTTTAGTTCAAGCTATGACAGGGGAATGGGCGAGCCGCCACAGCGAGGAGCTCAAACGAGGAATCACAATCAAACTAGGTTATGCGGATGCGGCAATATACAAGTGTCCTAACTGCCCTGAGCCAGAGTGTTACTGTACCTCTGAGATATGCAGTAACTGTGGAGGCGAAGCGGAGCTACAGCGTACACTGAGCTTTGTTGATGCCCCGGGGCACGAGATACTGATGGCGACAATGCTTAGCGGTGCAGCCGTAATGGATGGAGCTATTCTGGTCATCGCTGCAAACGAGACCTGTCCACAGCCCCAGACAAGAGAACATCTTGCGGCAATTGAAGCAGTTGGACTCAAGAACCTCATTGTAGTACAGAACAAGATTGATCTTGTGAGTATTGAGCGAGCAGAGGAGAGCTACAAGGAGATCAAAAGCTTCCTAAAGGGAAGTATCGCGGAGAACGCTCCAATCATCCCAGTATCAGCCCAGCAGATAATCAACATAGACCTATTGGTACAGGCAATGCAGGAATATCTACCAACTCCTGAGCGAGACCCAGATCTCCCCCCGAGAATGTATATTGTTAGAAGCTTTGACGTAAACAAACCCGGAACTGCCATAGAGGATATGGTTGGTGGAGTCATCGGTGGAAGCATTACACAGGGAAGCTTCCATCTGGAAGACGAGATCGAGATAAGACCCGGATTACCACAGCGCCAGAAGAACAGGGTCAAGATGCGTGAGATGTACACCACCATCACAAGCCTACACGTAGGAAACACACAGGTAGAAGAAGCTATACCCGGTGGGCTCGCAGGAATAGGAACAATGCTAGACCCCAGCCTAACCAAATCAGATGGCTTAGTAGGAAGCCTAGCAGGAAAACCCGGAACACTACCCCCAGTACTGGAAAGCATGGTGTTAGAGTACAGGTTATTCGACAAGGTTGTCGGTAGCATGACCGAGGAAAAGGTTGCACAGATCGCGAAGGGCGAGAAACTGTTGCTTAACGTTGGCACCGCCAAGACCATGGGTGAGGTATCTGATGTCAGCAAGAAGACCGTTGAGATGCAGTTGTCCATCCCAGTATGTGCACTGCCCGGAGACAGGGTAGCTCTCAGCAGGCGTATTGGTGGAAGATGGCGTTTAATCGGCGTCGGAACAGTAAGTGGCTAAGTTGCCATCCAAGATTCTCTGTGACACAAATTTTCTATTAATCCCCCTACGTTTTGGGGTTGACGTATTTAACGAAACAGATGATGCCATAAACGATATCACAGAGTTCTATGTCTCCACAAGAGTAATTGACGAGATCAAGCTACTCAAAAAAACAGCAAAGCCCAGCTTCGAGAAGGAGTTATTGTTTGCGTTGAAGATGGCTGAACTCTGCACTGTAATTGAGGATGACTCAACTGGGCTAGTTGATGAATCCCTCATTGACCTTGCAATAGAACATGATTTGATTATCGGCACCAGTGACTCTGAGCTCCGGCAGAAAGCCCGAGCATATGGAGTAAAGGTAGTTTATCTGAGACAGAGAAGATACCTTGTTCTCGATGGATGAATCCATCGTTTTCACCTGTTTCCAGTTAAAAAAATACGTAGAAGTTTTAAGCGATAAAGTATTCCCATTGAGGAAATAGGCACCAGCATCGCCTAAAGGTTAAATGGTGTAAACCTTGGAAAAGAAGAATTGGCATTCAACAGAGATTGACGGCGTCCTAGCTGCATTGGAGACCAGCAACGAGGGTATCTCCGATGAGGAAGCCGCAAAACGCCTCACAGAGTATGGTCCCAACGAGTTAATTGAGGAGGGGGGAACCAAATGGTACCACATACTCTGGGAGCAGTTCACAAGCCTCCTCGTAGTCGTATTAATCATCTCAGCAGCAGTATCAGGCTACCTAGCATGGCAAGAAGGAGAAGCCATGACAGACATGTATGTTATATTGCTCATCGTCGTGATGAACGGGATTCTAGGATTCGTCCAAGAATACCGAGCAGAACAAGCAGTTGAAGCATTGAAGGCGATGGTCTCGCCTCGCGTACTTGTAATGCGTGGTGGTAAAGAGCAGGACATAGACAGCAAGGAACTTGTTCCTGGAGACATCGTGCTTCTCGAGGCGGGAAGCAGGGTTCCTGCAGACTGTAGGCTCATTGAGGCAGCCAACCTAGAGGTTGACGAGGCTGCTCTCACAGGTGAGTCTAGACCCGTTAACAAGCGTATCAGTCTCGTTGACGAGGACTCAGGCATCGGAGACCAGAAGAACATGGTCTTCATGGGAACTGTTGTTACAAACGGTAGAGCTGTCGCGGTAGTTACTGATACCGGTATGAGTAGCCAGTTCGGTAAGATCGCTGGAATGGTTCAGGCAATCGACGTCGAGCCACCGCCACTCACACAGAAGATGGACAAGATGGGCAGGCAACTCATAACGATCAGCCTCATCTTAACTATCTTCGTATTCTTCGTACTCTGGTTCGTTCACGATAGGACATTAGAGCAGGTCTTTATGACCAGCGTCAGCTTGGCTGTATCGGCCATCCCCGAAGGCTTACCAGCAGTACTCACAATCACATTAGCTTTAGGCACTAGCCGTATGGCGCGTCAGAAAGCCATCGTAAGACGCCTAGCCAGCGTAGAGACCCTTGGAAGCACCACTGTAATCTGCAGCGACAAGACAGGCACACTCACAAAGAACGAGATGACCGCCACAAGGCTATACGCCGCAGGTAAAGTCGTTGAGGTAACTGGAACAGGGTATCAGCCTGAAGGAGAGTTCCTTATCGATGATGTGAAGGTTGATCCAAAGGAAGACCCTGAACTGGAGATGCTTCTAAGGATAGGCACACTGAACAACGACTCACATATCCAGCAGCAAAACGGCAACTGGGTATGCTACGGAGACCCCACAGAGGGAGCGTTCGTAGTAGCAGCCGAGAAAGCCGGAATGGGAAACAAGGCACTCAACGAGCAGTATCCAAGAGTAAGCGAGATCCCATTCGACTCAACACGTAAACGAATGACTACTGTTCACAAGACACCAGAAGGAAAACTCCTTGCTTTCGTCAAGGGAGCACCAGAGATGTTGCTAGAACGTTCAATCAAGATTATGGATGGCGGCGAACGCGATATCACAGATGCTGACAAGACCGATAACCTGAGAACCATGCAGGACATGGCACAGGACGCATTACGTGTCCTAGCTATGAGCTACAAGGAGCTACCAGACGGCTATGATCTGACAGCACTTGAGGTTGACAAGGTTGAGGCAGACCTAGTATTCGTTGGACTAGTGGGCATGATTGACCCAGCCCGTGAAGAGGTTCCAGCAGCCATACAGATGGCGCAACAAGCAGGCATCAGATCCGTAATGGTCACAGGTGACCACAAGATCACCGC
>JAHLLU010000079.1 GCA_020444005.1 archaeon | reverse complement strand
TGCATCCATTTTAATCAAAAAAGATGCGGGATTGAGGAATAAAAACCCTCATCACCACTTGTTCTTATGGACTCGCTCAGGGTTATAGTTTTCACGTGGAGACCGTGTTTCATCTGGGTAGCCTAGGGATATTATACAGAGGGGTGTCACGTGGTCAGGTATATCGAATAGCTTCTTAGTCCCCTCGATAAGTGATTCATAGGGGTGTATTCCTAGCCAGACTGCTCCTAATCCCATGGCGTGTGCTGCGATGAGTATGTTTTCTGTTGCAGCGGATGTATCGTGTACCCAGAAATCTGATGTCTGGATATTGTTGTCGCCTAGAACCACGATAGCGTGGCTTGCGTTTTCCAGCATCTTGCTGTATTGATGGTATTCGGGTATCTTGAGCATGGTTTCTCGGTTGTCTACTACTATGAAGTGCCAAGGCTGTTTATTGTGTGCTGAGGGGGCGTTCATAGCTGCCTTCAATAGTTTAGTTATTGTTTCCTCGGGTATCTTCTTGTCCGTGTATCGCCTGATGCTTCTTCTTCCCATTATCGCTTCTATTGCTTCCATTTCTATCACAGCATACTCTCTGCTTCTGTTAGTTTATTTTTTGCCTCTTCAAGCTTAGTTAACCTGTTTTTTAGACGTATTTCTGCATCATTTACCCTACCCTTTTCTGCTTTGATCATAGCTTGCACAGAGCTTGGCGCTGGCATACCAATACCATTTCTTCGCTTGACATTAAGTTCCGGGTCTATTGCTTGTTCAAGATCAGCAAGGGGAATCAGTAATGGCTTGCCTATAACGGCTTCAGCTGCTTTGCTTATCATTTTAGGGGTAATTTCCTCCGCTAAGATCCCGTTTTCCAGTGCCTCTACTGTAACGTGAGCGATGATGTCATGGGCCTGTCTGAAGGATAGATCAAAGAGACGTACAATGGTATCAGCTACATCAGTCATGGTGCTGAAGCCTTCCCTGAGTTTTTGACGCATGTTTTCCTTTATTGGCTTCATTGCGAGAACCAAGCCTCCCATTGAGTTTGTGGCTCCTACGGCTGTATCGATCATCACTGGCTCCAGTAGGGCTCTGTCGCTTGTGTTTGTATATGGCATGCCTTTCATGCTTGTGTAGATGCTGGTGGCTGCGCCTATTGCTTCTGAGGCGTAGCTTCGTGTCTGTTCTAGGATTATTGGGTTCTTTTTCTGGGGCATGATGCTGCTAGTACCTGCATATGCCTCGTCTAGGTCGATGAACATGAACTCATCGCTAGACATTACCTGTATATCCTCTGATAGCCTGCTCAGGTTATTCATGTGGATAGCTAGGGCAGAGGAGAACTCCATATAATAATCCATAGAAGCAATACCATCCAAGGTATTCTCTACTAAACCATCACATCCGAGAAGCTCCATTGTCCGGTATCTATTCAGTGGCCAACCTGTTCCCGCAAAGGCTGCTCCTCCAAGAGGTGAAAGGTTTGTACGTTTGTATGTGCCTTCCAGACGTTCTATGGTTCTTGTAGCGGCTTCTACATGGCTCATGATGTAGTGAGCTAAGGTGATTGGCTGTGCTTGTCTCCAGTGTGTGTACCCCGGCATATAGGTCTCAAGATTCTGCTCTGATGCCTTGATGAGTTTCCGCTGATACTCTATTACAGCTTCTATGACTCGGTTAATCTGATCACGATAGTAGAGACGTCTCTTAGTGTGAGCTAGATCATTTCGGCTTCTTCCTATGTGCATTTTGCCACCTACTTCGCCTATTTTCTTGATGAGCGCGGTCTCTGTGGACATATAGTTGACGAGTTTTGGGTCTCCGGTGAGTTCTTTTTCTACTTCTTTGATGCCTTTGATAATGGCTCGGGCTTCCTCTGGTTTGATTATTTTTTGTTCGCAGAGCATTACTGTGTGGGCTCTGTGGATTAATATCTGGTTATAGTAGCTTGCGATATCAAAGGTGGTGGGATTGTTTCTCCAATCATATAGCTGGGTTATCTCTGGGGCTGTGGGTTTCTTTGCTCGTCCAAAGCGTTCCCAGTCTTTTTCCTTTTTTACCATAATGTTTACACACTTGATATGTGGTGTTAGAGATATTAGAAACCAGTGAGAAGCCTTGAAGCGCAAGAATACTATCAAGTCTCGGTATGATGATCTAGGCGGCTCAGATTATGATATGAGATATACCGAGGAACAACTCGCAAAATACGAGTTGATCATGGATGAATTACCTGAAGCAAATCTTGTGTTAGATAATGGCTGTGGAACCGGGTTATTATTTCGCTTCATAGAATCGAGTCTTATAGGGTTAGATCTATCCAGTGAATTACTTAGAAAAGCTAGAGAAAGAGTAAATGACGTCCAATATCTTGTGCAAGGTGACTCAGAGTTCTTGCCTTTTAGAGATAATGTGTTTGATGCTGTGGTCTCGGTTACGGTTGTCCAGAATCTCATGGAACCTGAAATGCTTTCTATTGAGTCTGCTCGTGTTTCTAAGCCGGGTTCAAGTGTTATTATTTCATCACTAAAAAGAGTCTATGATAAAGTTGAGGATATTACTAGCATAGTTGAATGTGATTATCTTATGTTAAACCGGGTTTTTACTGATGAAAACATCAATGATTGGATAACAGTATCAACCAAGAAACAATAAAATAAGCTCTAAAAATGCCTCGTTTCAGAAAGTTTTTATAGTATGCACATCGCTCATAGATTAACTTCAAAAACGGTGCAAATAACTTGGAACCAAGAATGAAACCACTAAATATTCTCATCAAATCAAACGGAGCAAACGTAGAAGTACAGCTAAAAGGAAGAGGCAGCTACAGGGGTAAACTCGTACGCGCCGACGGATACATGAACATGATGCTTAAGGAGACAAAAGAATACGATAACAATGGCTTAATCGCCAAATATGGAGACGTATTCATCAGAGGCAACAACGTCATGTACGTATGTATCGAACCCAAGACCCTTCCTCCGGGCGAATAACCCTCTACTTTAAGACAAATATATAACCTATTAACTTCTGAGACATACTATGAAACTAGTTGTAGCTGTAACTGGAGCTAGTGGTATTGTTTATGCCTTGAATTTTTTGAAGGCTGCATCAAAATATGATTTGGAGACCTATCTTATTATCACTGAAGCCGCAGAGAAAGTGGCAAAACACGAGCTTGGGGATACAGAGCAGTTGAAGAGTCTCGCTCGAAGAGTTTATACTCCCGAGGACTTGGCGGCGGATATTGCCAGTGGTAGTTATCCTCTTGATGGTATGGTGATTGTTCCGGCTTCAATGAAGACGGTGTCTGCTTTGGCTAATGGGTATACTGATAATCTTGTGACACGTGCAGCTGATGTTCAGCTCAAGGAGAGGCGTCCTTTGATTGTAGTTCCACGTGAGACTCCGTTACATGCTGTTCATCTTGAGAATATGGCTAAACTGAGTCGTCTTGGTGCTGTGATTTTGCCTGCGATGCCCGGTTTTTATCATAATCCTGAGTCTGTTGATGATCTCGTGGATTTTGTGGTGGGTAAGATACTGGATCAGCTTGGCGTGGAGAACAAGATGTACAATCGTTGGGGCTCAAGCTGAGCCTTTAAGCTCTTTACCTAACTGAATCAGGTATTCTTCCATGTATTTGTGACGTTTTTCAGCTATATCCCGAGCCATATCTGTGTAGAGTAATTCTCTTAGTGTGAGGAGTTTCTCGTGGAAATGGGCTATGAACTCTTCTATGGGTCGGTCATGCTCTGTGCCGTATTGTGCTGCCCTGTATATTCCTGTGGCTCCAAGTGCATCTAATTTATCAACATCGCTGAGAATCTTGGCTTCAAGGGTCTTGGCTTCGCCTCCACCTGAAAAACTATGCACCTCGATGGCGTGAACTATAGCATCAATCTTTGGGTATCCTTCTTCTAGGAGTATTTCTCGTGCCATCTCTGCGCCTTTCTGGGCATGATTGGCGTGTTCTCGGGCGATATCGTGGAGTATGGCTGCTGGTATGAGTACCTCCATATCTGCTTGTAGTTTCTCCCCTACGACTCTGCATGTTTGGATTACTCGTTCTGTGTGCTCGTATCCGTGGCTACCTACTTGTTTCTGGTGTCGTCTGGAGATATCCACTAGGTCTTCGTACATCTAGTTCACTTTGATTATGCTAGACTCTCTTCCTATGTTTACGGATAAAACACCTTTGAAGCTGGTGATGAAGCAGTTTATGAGCTTTGCTTGGTCTCCGGGCTTGACCTTTTCAAGTTCTGAGATTGTATCGTTCCAGACTGTAAGCCCCATCTTGGTGGTCTCGTCTTTGATCTCTGCCTCCACCAAGGTGTGTTTATGACCTGAGTAGGTTTCTACTTCTCGTGGTTCACCTATGCTGAGTATTTCTACTTCTAGTTCTAGGTTTTCCATGCCGGGTCGTAGCGTGTTTAGCTTCATCTGGCTCACTTGACGAATAGAGGCTAGCCTTATCATTGTTTTCTTTTACTAATCGGTTTTTTCTCTATATTTTCTCGTGGTTTACCCTAGGGTATTGTGTGAAAAGTTTCTTTATGGAATAAGAATAAAACCATGAAACCCCTTTTGATAGTTAATGAGCCCAAGCCACATACTCGAATGCATAGACTGCGGAACCGAGAACACATCAGGTAACCCTGATACGATCTGTGATCAATGCGGTGGATTACTTGAGTATAGACTTGTGTCGGATAAGATTCGTTTTACTGGTCCAATTACTTTCTGGAGATATCGTCCGGTACTACCAAAGGTAACTGAAACTGTTTCGCTTGGTGAAGGTGGTACTCCGCTTCAACGTGCAGATAGGTTAGCGGGGTCTCTTCATTTTAAGAACCTGTATTTGAAGGATGAGACAAGAAACCCTACTAATAGTTTCAAGGATCGTTCAGCGGCGCTTATTGCCTCTGATGCCAAGAGCCGTGGTTATGATAATATTGTCTGTGCAAGTAACGGTAATCACGGTGCATCTATCTCTGCTTATGCAGCAAAAGAAGATATTCAGTGTAACTTGGTGGTTCCCAGTGGCGTGGATATGGGTAAGCTGGCTCAGATGCTCATGTATGATGCTAAGATTGTTCAGACTGGGGATAGTATCGAGGAGGCTATTGCACGTGCTCGTGAGTTGGAGTCGGAGATGGACTGGTATCAGGCTACCACTGAGTTAAATCCTCTTAGTATTGAGGGTTTGAAGACTATCAGCTATGAGCTTGTGGAGCAGAATGATGTTCCTGATTATGTTATCTCGGCTATGGGTAGTGGTGCTACGCTTCATGCTCTCTGGAAGGGTTTCAAGGAGATGAAACGGCTTGGTATCATAGATGTGGCTCCACGTATGATCGGTGTTCAGGCGGAGGGGTGTTCTCCAATTTCAAAGGCGTTTTCAGAGGGTAGTAATGAGCCTGTTAAGATCAAACAAGGTGAAACCGAGGCATCTGCGATTCGTGTAGCGGAGCCTATCTATGGTAAGCTAGCTCTTGAAGCCTTGAAGGAGTCTGGTGGTTTCGCTGTATCTGTCAGTGATGAGGCTATGCTTGATGCCGGGAAGGAGATTGCCCGTAATGAGGGTATTTTCGCTGAACCCGCTTCATCTGCGCCTGTGGCTTCTCTTCAAACTGAATATATCAAGGACAGAATAGATCACGATGCCAAGATTGTGTGTCTCGTAACTAGTAGCGGTTTGAAAACTGATGATATTCTACGGAATGTTACTAAGCGAAAGAAGAGTCCACGACTTGGAAGTAGATTAGCAACCAAGGAACGTATTTTACGGATCATCAATCAGGGTCCAACATATGGGTACGCTATCTGGAAGACCCTCGGCGCAGATATGACTATAGGCGCTGTATATCAGCATCTCACTGATCTAGAGAAAAAGGGCTTGATCAAGTCAAACCAGAAGGGAAAACGCAAGGAACTAGAAATATCAGAGCGTGGAAAACGAGCCCTTGAGGCGCTTGATGATTTACAGGTATTATTATAGATGAATAATCGTTTCGTCGTGTACAATTTTGTACTGATTTGGATCAAAAAGAAGCCATTTTAGGGCTTATTTTATGAGAAACAAGTGCTTCTCGCCTCTGATGCTTGACCCCTTCTCCCCCTGTAAGCGGCTGTTGTTTAATCAGATTTTAAAAATAATAAGTTTTCAATGTATTTTATACATGAGTTATCTTTGAAAACAAGGGGGAGGGGGGGGGGAAACCGATCCCAGCTATAATCAGCCTTCTTTAAATGAAATCAACCCTAGAACAGCCCAGATTGATCATGTTATGATGTTGAAAACCGTCACGTTAAGCACCATTTAAGATAAGATATTATAGTTTCAACTGGAATATTTTATATTATAGTTATAACTGTAATAACCCATGGCATCTTTAAACACACGCCAGATCGCAGCCATCGGAGTGATGGGCGCACTAGCTACAATAGCTACAATGATGTTAGCATTCCCAATACCCGCTACAAGCGGCTACTTCAACCTCGGAGACGCAATAGTCATGACCACAGCACTAACCTTTGGACCAATAGTAGGTGCACTAGCAGGAGGACTAGGCTCAGGACTCGCAGACCTCCTAGGAGGATGGTACAACTGGGTCATATTCACCGCAGTAATCAAAGGCATAGAAGGATATGTCGCAGGAAAACTAGCTGGACCCAGCGAAGGCAGGACACTCCAGAAAACCATCATCGCATGGGTGGCAGGAGGAGCCTGCATGGTAGGAGGCTACTTCATCGTACAGGTATTCATGTATGGTTTTGCAGCAGCTATGGTAGAAGCGCCATTCAATATGGTCCAGATGCTCGTAGCAGGCGTAGTAGGCGTACCCGTATCAATAGCCCTCAAAGACAGACTAAACATGATATAAGCCACCAAGGCTTCTACTCCTTGTGTCATCAGCCGAGAAAGCAGCCCAAGCCTTACCAGCTTTAGAAAACTATGACTTACGTGTTCTACAAGCAATCGAACTCGGTATGATTCAACATCAGATTGTTCCCCATGATGAAGTTCTACGATATAGTGGCTTGAATATCAACGAAATAGATCACAGACTTGACAATCTATACCAAAACGAGCTCATCTACAGAGAAAGAGACCCCTACCTCGGTTACTTGATGAACTATAATGGATATGATCTTCTTGCTCTAAACGCCTTGGTCAAAGCGGAAATACTCGAATACCTTGGACCATCAATTGGTATCGGAAAAGAAGCAGATGTATTCGAGGGAGTAACACCAGACAATAAAACAGTCGCAGTCAAGTTTCACAGACTAGGCAGAACCAGCTTCCGAGACACAAAACGTAAACGAGAATACCTATCCGATAGACGTCACACATCGTGGCAATATCAAAGCAGGCTCGCTGCAGAGACAGAATACAAAGCACTACAGTTAATGCATGAAGCAGATGTACAAGTTCCTGAACCCCTATACCAGAATCGTCACGCTATTGTAATGCAGTATATCGAAGCAGTTCAGCTATCAGAGATAATTGAACTAGTGGAACCAGAAATTTTCCTCGACGACATACTCACAAACATGAAAAAAGCCTACAAAGTAGGCGTCGTACACAGCGATCTAAGCGAATACAATATTCTCATTGATTCTGAAACTCAGGTCTGGATTATAGATTGGCCACAATACATCCCAAAAGACCACTACAACGCAGAAGAAATACTCGAACGCGACATAGGAAACATCACCTACTATTTCAAAAGAAAATTCGGTACAGAAATGACCCGTACCGAAGCAATAGATTTTGTAAAAAACTAAGAAAGAGTTATCTTAACATCCAAGGCGCTAACGCCTTTACCTTCGCCATAGACGAAGATCGGGTTGATGTCAAGGTCTTTTAACTCGGGGAAATCCCATACAAGATGACCTACACGCAGAATAGCTTCACGTATAGCATCAATATCTGATGGTGGTTCTCCACGTACACCCTTCAACAGGGTATAGCTCTTGGTTTCCTCCATCATATGCTGAGCTTCACGTTCATTCATAGGCGCTAATCTAAACGCTACGTCTTGTAGGAAGTTTACGTAGATTCCACCGAGTCCGAACATCACCATTGGTCCAAACTGAGGGTCTCGACTCATGCCGATAATCATTTCCTTGCCTTTGGGCACCATCTGGTCTACAGTAATTCCATAGATCTTTGCTAGTGGCTGGGCTTTTCTTGATTTTCTCATGATCTCCTCGAAGGCGATA
>JAHLLU010000078.1 GCA_020444005.1 archaeon | reverse complement strand
TGGTGGAGGAGGTTTAGTCTCAGGTATTGCGATAGCTATGAAAGAGGTTAAACCCAGTATAGAAATCTATGGAGTTGAAGCACAGTCCGCTGCAGCAATGAAAGCTTCTCTAATTGCCGGGGAAATATCTGAGTTAACTGATGTCGATACTATTTGTGATGGTATTGCTGTTAAAAAGCCTGGAAATCTCACTTTTAACATAGCAAAAGATCTCCTAGATGGAGTTGTTACTGTTGATGAGTTTCAAGTTACTCGAACACTATATTATTTGCTTGAACGTTCAAAAATCGTAGTTGAGCCTGCTGGATGTGTCGGGTTAACCGCTTACTTGCAGCAGTATATAAATATTGACAGTAAGACGGCTGTAGCAGTAATATCAGGTGGTAATATCGACATGAGTTTTATGTCGAGACTTGTTGAAAAAGAACGGTTTCGACTTGGTCAATCTGTTCGTGTGCGTGGTGTCATTTCTGATCGAGTCGGTTCATTGAATAAGGTGCTGGGTATTGTGGCTGAGTCAAGAATTAATGTATTAAGTGTTGACCAAGATAGGTTAGACCCAGATATTGTTCCAAATAAGTTGGAGTTAGAACTGGTATTGGAGGTTCAGGATAAAAATTCAGTTACAAAATTACTGGACAAGTTGGAGGACATTGGATTGAAATTTAATGTATTCGAAGACTAATCAATGAATCCACAGATTTACGTGTAAAACAATATAAATTTATTATTACATGAGGTCAGAGATGTAGTTTGAAGTATTGTTCCAAGTTGTTTTCTATTTTTGTCGGTTTTTTTTGTTTTGTATACTATCTACTGTGATTAATAGTTGGTCAATATCGAAGGGTTTGTGGATGAAACTGTCTGCTCTAGCTTCTTCGATGTGCTGGTGGTCGATGGGTCTGTCTAGGACGCTCATCATGATTATTGGAACCTTCTTGAAGTCTTTCTTACTTTTTAATAATCTGCATACTTCAAGTCCGCTAATACCAGGCATAACTAGATCAAGTAGGATTAAGTCTGGTCTGTTTTCTACTGCCTGTATTAGGGCTTGTTCCCCTGTTTTGGCTGTAGTGACTTGGTATCCGTTACCGGTTAGCACTGTTTTTACGAGGTCTAGGACGTCTTCCTCGTCGTCAACTACCAAGACGTGGTTCATTTTTATTCTTCGAGTTGTTTGGCTATTTTTTCTTTGAGGTTTTTGTTGTTGAAGGGCTTGAGTATATAATCGTCTGCTTTATCATGTTTTTCCAGCATTATGTCTACTTCTGAGCCGAGTGCGGTGAATAGGATTACCTTGATATCTCTTGTTTTTTTATTGCGTTTTAGTTTGCGGAGTATATCTAGTCCACTTGTGTCTGGTAGCACTACATCGAGTAATATGAGGTCTGGCTGGAATGAGGAGACGAGTTCAAACACTGCTTTCCCGTCAGGTGTTGATAATACAGTGTAGCCCTCTTCTTCAAGTATCTCTTGGGCTAGTTCTAGGACATCTTTCTCGTCATCAATTATCAGTATCCTACTCAATTCACTCATCGATCATACAGGGACAGGAGAATGTAAACCTTGACCCTTTTCCAAGGCCTTCTGATTCTGCCCATATTTCTCCACCGTGAAGCTCCACCAATCCCTTAGAGATACTTAATCCGAGCCCGGTGCTATCTTTTACGCCTTTTACTCTTATTCCGGGGAAGGGCTTGAAGAGTTTCGGTATATCCTCTTCTCTTATGCCGACACCTTCGTCGATTACACTGATCGTTACCATGTCATCCCGTTGCTTGACTTTGACTTTTATCTCTGATCCCTCTGGGCTGAACTTTGAGGCATTCATCACGAGGTTAGTCAATACCTGCATCAAACGTATACGATCAACGTTTAGCAGATAATTATCACCTGAGACGATTAGCTCTTGGTTTCTTGAGTCAAGGATGGGTTTTAGTTCAAGTTGTAAGTCATTTAGTATATCATTGATATAGGTGGGAGCTTTGTTTAGTTCTAATCGCCCTGATTCAATTCTTTGTACATCTAGCAGGTCTGCTGATAGGGACTCTAGGCGCTCGGTGTTACGTAGAATGGCATCAAAATAACGGTTAAGATCTGGGATAATAACATCTTGTAGCTTCGTCTGAGCCAACTGAGTATAACCTTTGATTGATGTCAATGGTGTTCGTATCTCGTGTGTAGCAGTCTGTATGAAGCGCGTCTTCATCTCCTCGATTTTTATTGCTTGTTCTGCACGTTCTTGTTCTCTTATGGCTTTTCTTTCGGTTTCTAGGATTTTCTTTTGCTGATTGATACGGACTATGTTGGCGGCTATGTGTTCAGCCATTATCTCAATGAGGTTAGCATCCGATGATGTAAAGTGGTTTAACTGGCTATGTTCTAGGTTTATAACAGCGACGCACTCGTTGTCGACAACTATCGGTACATCAAGCTCGGATCGAGTGACCTCGCCTTTGACTCTGCCATTTAGATAGTCTGGGTCAAGTCTAGTATCTGGCACTAGCTGGGTTTTGCATGTCTTGACAGCTCTGGTTGTTATGCTTTTTTGGGTTAATGGAATCAAGGGCGTGGTAGTTGACCCCATGAGTTCGATGAACCTAATATGTTCATCCTGTACTATGCCAAATGATCCCGTAGAGTGCTTTAGTATGTTCAAAATAGTATCCATGGAGTATACTGCAATCTTTTCTACGCTGTTTAATTTATCAATCTCGGCTCCGAAACGATTCAAAGACTCTAATTGTTCCTCGTATATTACCCGAGCGTCCAATGAGAGTATGCTTTGCTAGAAGCTCAACTAACCGGACATCACTTTTGTCAAAAGCGTCAACTTCTCTGCTCTCTTGATTTAATACGAGCCTTACTGAGTCATCAATAAAAACAGGGACGCTTAACTCGGATAGATTTGGTTCATAGATGCCTTCCAAGGTAACATAGTCTGGGTCGAGTCGTGTGTCACGAACCAGTTGTGTTTTACCTGTTTTCACCGTTCTCACAGTTACACTCTTATTGTTAAGAGGTATTACGGGTTCTCCACTTGGGTGTGAGCCCGAGAAACGTACATATCTGAGCTGGTTTTCCTCAACTACAGCTACGCCAGCCCACGTGTATCCCAGAGTCTCTTCGAGTATGTTTAGAGTGAACTCATAGACTTCTTCAATGCTTTCTGCTGAGGCTAAATATGTGGCTCCTCGATGCATTTTCTCGAGTTTATCTCGATAACTTTGGGAATGAAGTGCTGCTGAGACATGGTCCGCAAGTATGGATACTAGTCTAATGGTTTGTTCTGTGAAGGCGTTTTTCTCTGGTTCTTCAATGTTTATCACAGCGATGGTTTCGCCTCTAAGCTTCACGGGATGCGCATACTCGGAGAGAGAAGGAAGTTCGTCTTCGCTTATTGCCTCAAAGTAATCTGGATCCTTGGTGGTGTCTGGTAAGTGTTGAGGCTTTCCTGTTTTGAACACCCTATATACTATGCTTGGTTCATCAAACGGTATTTCTCTTATACTGATTTCTGGTCTCGCTGCGTGGATCACAATTTTATTACTAGTTTTTGTCTGGAAACTGACTCTTTTGCAATTCAAAGTATTAGTAACTGTTTCAACCACAATCTCGGCAATCTCTTCTATATTCTGGGCTCTAGAGAGGCTGTCGCTAAGCTGATGCAATTGCTCCAGCATATAATTGTACTCTATATCTTCAGTTACATCGCTTGAGATGATCCCCAACCCTTCTCCAGCCTTAAACGCTTTTATATCTAAGAACCGCTTCCCACCTCTCGGTGCATATATCTGCCTAAACTCCACAGGATTCCCTGTATCTATTACTCTCAGATATGCGTTGAGTCTACCTGTTTCAGCAAGGGTGGGGAATAACTTTTCAACGTATTTTCCAATAGCTTGCTCGCGGACCAAGTCAGCGTTATTTAACCAGACACTATTTGCTTCAATTAACCGCATGTCCTTATCGAATAACGCTAAGCCATCTGTGGCGGACTCCATGAAGGCATATAATTGTTCACGACTTTTCTGAGTCTCATTTTCTTGTTGTTTCTGTTCGGTTATATCCGTGGTTATAACTCCTAGCTGTTTTCCAACTTTAAACGCCTTTACAATAAGATGTCTGAATCCAGTCTCTCTTGTGTCTATAGTAAATTCGTCAAAGTAGGGCTTACCGGTCTCTAGAACCTTCTCGTACTTGGCTACAAGACCTGATTCGATTGCGTCGGGTCTTAACTCTGTTATGTTTTTACCGATTACATCCTCTTTTGAGAACCCGAACCTGTCCAAGGCTACTTTATTTATTTCAATTAAATTTAGATTAGAGTCTAATATATTGAAACCGTCCGTGGCAGACTCCATGAAGTTATTGAGTAACTCATTTTTCTGGACGAGTTCCTTCTCTATTTCCAGTTGATCCTCTATATCTCGTGCGATTACCAGCGAAGAGGGTTCGCCTCCCCATATGATAAATGAAACATTAAACTCAACAGGGTGGATTTTCCCATCTTTACCTATCAACTTAGCCCGGTATTTACTAGGAGGCGTTCCCCCCGCTCTTCTCTCCTCAGCGAATTTAGTGACCATTTCTCTATAATCTGGATGAATAAAATTGATACTGGGGTCTCCTAGTATTGTCTCAGCAGAAGAATACCCAAGATATTCCACCCCTTTTGGGTTAATGAAAACCACGCCGTTTGAGTTGGTAACCACAACCAAGTCGTTGAGGTGCTCAAAAATTGACTGGAATCTTTTTACGAGTTCCTTTTTCTCGGTAACATCTCGTATGATAGAAAAACTCGAAATTCCATCTTGTTTTATCGGCGAAGAGGATACCTCGATCTCCTTTACGCCTTTTTTTGTATATATTTTCCGAGTGTAAAACTCGGATAAACCTCTTTGTCTTGACTCTACCCTCTTTATTGCTTCTTCTTCATCGTGCGTGTATTCATAGATATCCTTTCCGATGAAATCGGTGACGTCGTCAATATCGAATAAATCAAGAGCCGCCTTATTTGCGTCAACAATCTTTGTACCATTGAAAAAAATGACGGCATCCCTGTTATCATAGAATAGGGACTATGTTTTTAAACAACCCAAAACTCCACTAACCCAGTTTATTTCTCCATAAAAACCACTAGATGTAGAAAACCTATTAGCGTTTCCCAGTCGCACCCATTTCCCGTCTAAGAAATAAAACATAAAAAACTTAAATCCTCACACTTTTTCACACAAGAAAACTTTTCCCGAAAATATCCACCAGTATACGGCAAAAATGAATGGTACGGGGGTGGGGTTCGAACCTCACAGTTATTGGAGATGTCTCCCGATTACTTTCCTCTCTTTTTTTATTTGGATTTTATAGGAAAAATTAAGGATATATGGTTATTTGGTCTGTTTCGAGGTAGTAGTGTCCATATTTTATGATGGATGGTTCTCCGTCTACGATGTCATATCCCCATATATCGTAATCTGCGCCCATACGGTCTCCGTTGCAGTCGAATGTTGAGTAGCCTGAGGCTCCATGATAGTCAACCACCAAGTTCTCTAAGGCTGTTCTAACCAATTCGGTGTCGCTTGTACCTGCGTTGATAACAGCCTTAGCGTATAGTATCATGATATCGTATTTTGCTGCGTTATAGAACGAAGGAACTCTGCCAACTGATTCTAAACGAGATGCAAAAGACTGGTACAGAGTGTCGTCATAGATTGGTGATACGAGTGTGCTGTATAGTTTAACAGTTGTAACTAACTCCGGTTCAGCATCAAGTATGTCATAATTGAGTGCGGTCCCGTCTCCTCCATACCAAGTTACATCAAGTAAGGCAGGATAGTTGTCTTCTACGCATCTTAGTATGTCTGTTGCTTCATTGAAACTGATGACGAGCACTCCTACCTCAAACCCGGTATATCCTGACTCTGTGATACTTGTCTCGATTTGAGCTAATTCAGCAGAGTAGTCTCCATCATTCGTATCATATGCAACGCTTGATAGAATGGATATTCCCTTTTCTTGACATTCACTCACTACTACTTGGTTTAATCCGCTTCCCCAGATGTCACCCGTATATAATATAGCGATTCCTTGGACATTCATTAACTCCAAAAAGTCGGCTATTACTTGACCTGAAACAAGGTCATTAGTGGTCAACCTGTACAGGTTATCATCAATGGCAAGTGTTGGAGTTGTAGATGAACTGCTGAATAGTAGCATATCGTTGTTGTTTACATAGTCGAGTGAGGCTTGACATTGGCTACTCCAGCCATGACCTGCAATCAGATTGATTCCCGCTTCATGGAAGTCTATCGTGTTCTGTAGCGCGGTTCCAGCGTTTCCATGGTTTTCTTTCACAACATAGTTGAAACGATATGGTAGGTTTTCTTCTATGCAGTATTGGTTTACGTCTTGTTTCGCCATATCCGCGAGAATATAGGTTACATCGTTTCCCGGATCAGATGAAGAAGTGACGCCGATGTCAAAGTATTCTAACTGAGAATGAACGACAATGTTTCCTCCCAATAGGTCTCCGCTATAGATATACACTGGATCAGTTTCTGTGTCTTGTGAATCCCAGATTCGTAAGTAGAAACTATCGGATTGATCCCCTACGATGTCTCCATCAAACACAGTTACCCGATAGGTGTAACTTCCTTGTTTGTGGACAGTACATTGTCCTTGGAACACTGCTGTATCTTCTGATACTGTCATCCACTCGATTTCTGTGGCTTTTACGTCGAGGTCTTTGGTTTTAAAGTTGAAATTACCCTCTGGGATTAGACTATTTTTCTTGTATTTTGATACGAAGCCGAAATTCGCTTTTTGGTTTTGGTTTATCCAGCCACCGCCGGTTACGAATCCTGCTTCTGGATCAAATACGATAAATTGTGTTTCATCTGTTCCAATGTTTCCTGCTTCATCTCTGGCTTCTACGATTAGCCTGTAGTCTCCGCTGATTATCGGTAGATGGTCTCCGTTTTGAATCCGGTATGCGTTATACTCTGCGTCATAGATGTATGCGTCGATTGTTGGCTCTGGGTCAATGTCATCGGTTACTGTAAACTGTATTTTATCATCTGAGCCTGCTTGATATATGCCATGATTACTTGGAGAAGTAATTGTTACTAATGGTGGTTCAAAGTCGTTTACTGATACTTCATAATGGTCTCGCCACCAAACCGTATTAGAAGATTCCTTTTCTATCTCCCATACTACAGCGTTACTTGTTGAAAGTACTACGTCTCCAATTTCCACGCCTATGCTTGGATCGCCCGTGAAGTCGGTCCTAAGCCTTGAATCAGTTCTACATTTTGGATATACTTCTAAGTCACCCGCTATTCCCGGTTCTCTTGTTACTCTGTACGTAACCCAAAAGACCTCATGTGGATTGTGTCCGGGTTCGAGACGCCATTCTAAGCCAGTATCCCAAGTGTCTGCATCATCAAGATAGTTTCCATTGATCAATTCAATGCTAACATATTCGTCATCATACTCGACGCCTGCTCTTATTTCGTTCTCAGGCAAGTAGTGGTTTATGTCAAAAGTGATCGTCTGATCTATACTGTGAAAGCCATCTGGGATCACTGTGTTATCTATGGTTCGGGTTACCTCGAATCCTTGTGACTCTTGATAGGTTCTGCCTTCATCATTCCAAAATACCCAGCGACGATTGTTTTCAAGGTCTCCAAGAATCCAACGTACGTAATCGGTTCCTATCTCATCCGGGTAGGGTTCTATTTCAGTGTATTCTGTCCAGTCTTTTATGTTATTGTATTCTAATTCTGTGTTTTCGAGTAAGCCTTCCTCGGTCTCTACCTGTGTATGAAGCATATAGTAGAGTTCTCTTGGTTCAGCACCAAGATACGCTGTGTTATGTGAAACATATTCCATATGGTATTCAAGTAAACCAAGTTTACCTTCATTGAGTCTTACGTCGCCTTCATAGATTACCGCATAGTTTTCTTCATAACGATAATCCCATAAGACACTTGGATCGGAGTCTACAATGAAATCTCCTACCTCGATTGAATCAGTAACAGGAGCAGGTAACATTTCTCTCTCAAAGTTCCATATGGTAACTCGTGTTGAAGGATATACTTCGAGTTCCCCCATTACCCATGGCTGTCTTGTTACTCTACAAGTTATGGTAAATTCGAGTTCTTGGTCTGGCGTTGGTGTTTCTATTTCATAGTTTACCTGTATACCATCATCTACCCAAGAGTCT
>JAHLLU010000077.1 GCA_020444005.1 archaeon | reverse complement strand
TGGAAAGACAACTTACCCCATGATCTATTACTCATCGCTAGCATTGAAGAGAACAGACCCTGATGCACCACTGAATCGTGAGTTCCACGAGTTCAGTCACTATATAATGTGGGATTATTATGGGGAACTACCCGAAAGTCATTACTTTTGGGATGCTACTGCCGGTAAATGGAAGCCCCTTGATACTAACCATTGGGGTATCGCTAACCACTGCACATCAGACAGCTACCTTGAAGCCTTCGCAGAGTTCATGTCCCTAGTCATCAACAAGGAGATGAATGTCCAACCCCCGACGACAAACATGCTACCAGATTTCGCTTGGTCAAGATACACAATAGGAGGCGCAAACGAGTATTTAGGATATAACCGTGACCAATCTTACAGGTTTGAGGAATTATCTTTTGCAAGCGTCCTCTGGGACCTGTATGATGGAAAAGAGGTAGCCGATTTCGATAATGTTGACCTGACTCTTGAACAGTTATGGGATATACTCATGCAGATCTATATTTTACCAAAATATTATGAGAATGACGCAACAACGGGAAAGCTCATAAAACTGGATGAAAAGACCACAGAGGTACGATACATCAACTACATTAAAGACCTCTATGACGGTTTAATCGAAAACGAGCCATTCCACGATTACTCCGCTAGCGACATCGACACGATTTTTGTCTCCCATAAGATATTCAATGACACCAACGCCGATGGTACATGGCAACAAGGAGAACCAATCGGCATCAATCTAAAATGGGGTATCGAACGTAGAAAGCACCCAGTTGACGAGTCATGGCTACTGACTTTAGACATACCTGAAAACATGCTACCCGTAAACATCACTGTCACGACAACACATCAGGGATCATTTACACAGTATGACCACGAGTACACTGTTACGGTATACGATTACCCAGCCCAGATACCAATCATCATGCCCCCCGAGAAATACACACCAGAGATGACTGTAGAGGTAACAAAACAAGGCTACACAGACACAAATCCACTGGTACTAGACCCTGCTACATATGATGAACTAATCACTGCACAGGGAAACCTAGGCTCACACACACCAAGCTTAGAAACAACCGAAGAAGACGAGTACATCTATATCAACCAAGTAGACTCACCAGCCACTGTAGAAGCAGGCTCAACCATCACCCTCACCGCCTCACTGGAATACAGTTTCAACGAGATCACATTGATCAGCCTAGGCGTCTACGATTATTCAACTGAATCATACGCCTTCGACGAGACTTACTGGGTCCAAGGCACAGACATAGAAGATTATGTAGTACAGTTTACTGCACCGGATACTCCCCAGACCCTTGAACTTGAAGCCAATGTGATATTTCAGGTTGGTGAGGAATGGTATTACACCGACAATGATCAATGGTACAACTACTTCACCATAGATGTTGTAGAGGTAGCGAACGAAGGAATACCCGGCTACCCCCTACCCGCAATACTAGCAGGAATCGCCATAGTGCTGTTACTATTACAGAGGAAACAACACAAGCTACTCTAGTATTGTTACTACTCCTTTTTCTCCATCAACCCGTATTCTCTGACCCGTCTTCAACCTACTAGTAGCATCATAAACCCCAACCACAGCCGGTATCCCATACTCCCTAGCCACAATAGAACCATGAGTCATCAAACCACCAACCTCCATCACCAAACCACCCGCAGCCAAAAACAAAGGAGTCCAAGCAGGATCCGTAGCCGGACACACCAATATCTCGCCAGGCAACAGCTTCTCAGAGGATGGATCAAACATCACGTGAGTAGTCCCCTCCACGGCCCCCGGGGAAACCGGGGCACCTTGCAGTGTTTTTCCATCGCTGCTTGATGAACCATAGTAGACGTGTCCATCACTCAGAAGGATTCTCGGTGGCTTCCGCTGCATATCTAGCTTGAATTTTTGTTTCCTCTCCGCAACAACCATACGCCAGTCGCGGTTCTCTAACTCATCAATCCTCAGATAGAAAACATCCCGATATGACTCAAGATAACCCTCTGATTCCAATATCTTGCCTATCGATAGAAGACTACGACTCGCATTATACAGCATCTTGACGACATAGAGCTTGGGTGATTCTCTGAGCCCAGCGAGATTACGCTGCCTTACACCAAGATATTTGATCACCTGTTTGCTTCTCCATCCCCATTGACGTTCAGCCTCCTCGGCTATATGCTCCAGTGATGCCTCCGCAGACTCCGCCATATGTTTGAAAACCGTATCAGGCGCTTTTTCGGGGTCATCTATCATGCTGTAAGTTTGTATCATCTGTATAATGTGGGAGGGATCTTCACCCCAACGCAGTGTACCAACATCTATCTCAGCGACACCACGCATACCATAAGAATCCAAGAAGCTCTCAAGCTCTGTTTGAAAAACCATTGGAAGCTCTCTCTTCAGATAAGCCTCAGCAAGTTTCTCGACAGGATTCTTTAACGCGTTCATTGAAGCAGGGTCAGCTCTGATGTGTTTCACCTTCTCCCACAGCATCAGGTCCATCTCCGTGGTCACGTTATAGGGGAGCCCTCTGCTGATGTTTAACGCATCATTGTCAAGTCCCAGTCTCTCTGCACGCATCTTGATCTGGAAAAACATGCCCTGACCAGCCGCAACAGATGGTAGTATGCTCTTCAGAATGGTGCGGTGGATGCTCTCCAACAGTCTATGAATGTAATCTCGGTGCTCCTCAAGGGTCTTCAACTTCTCCCCTGCTTTTCTCCAGTACTCGACCTCTGATTCGATCTTATTGTTCACCTTCTTTCTACTGCTGACTGGTCTGAGAACCGAGCCAATGAACCTGAATACAAAAGGCACCAACACCGGAACAATCAGACTCATCTCATGAAAACTAGGCTTACTATCCTTCTTCTCGATCCTAGAATCAGATATAATCTCCTTAACAGATGAAGCCATCACAGGCTCCACGTACTGCAAAACCCCACTGACAATACCATGATACCGTTTATTCCTGAAAAGCTCAGTAATGTTACTATAGAGCCTACTCCCCGCTATGAGAAATCGCTTGTTCTCCCTTGGACTTAAGGTACCACCCAGCTTCTTCTGGATATAACCAAGCATCTGCAAGATGACATCAATACCCATTGGTGTCAAGGGCTGAAGCACACCCTGCACATGCCCAAAGGAACCATAAACCAGAAGCGGCTCAGGCATTACACCCGTCGGCAGTGGATACAAACCTGTTACAGGGCGTGACTGAAGCACATAGAACCTATCATCATATCTCGCCCACTCAATATCCTGCGGAGAACCATAATAATCCTCAATTTTGACGCCCAGCCCTACTAGTTCCCTGATTTCCTCTTCATTTAGGGCTTGTCTACCTGAGCCATCCTTCTCTCCGAGCTTCACACCCTTCATTGAGTCACTTTGTTTATCCACCACATACTCATCAGGCTCAATCCGCCCCGAGACCAACACCTCACCAAGCCCAAAAGTAGCATTAACCACAACCTCAGTACGCACCCCAGTCAAAGGATTAACAGTAAACAAGACACCAGACGTAACACTATCCACCATAGCCTGAACAACAACAGCCAGCGAAACCGTATCCTGCGATATCCGGTTCCTCCGTCTATACCCAATGGCTCTCGGTGTCCACAGACTACTCCAACAATCCACAACAGCTCTAAGAAGCGCATCATCACCAATAACATTCAGAAACGTATCCTGTTGCCCAGCGAAGGAGGTCTCGGGAAGGTCTTCTGCTGTGGCTGAGCTACGTACAGAAACCTTGCTCAAACTGCGTTGCTGATATGCCTCAATGATTTCTTCTCTCAGCGTTTTTGGTATTCTTGCTTCTGTGAACGCTTGTCTGATGTGTTCACTGGCTGTTTGAAGTGACTCAACAGAGTCATTGATTGAAGAAATATTCTCATCTATGATGCTCTGAAGTTTGTTAGCTTCGACGTACTCATCGTAGGCTGATGTTGCTATGATATACCCCGGTGGGACGTTGAACCCAGCTTCCACAAGTAAGCAGAGGTTAAGCCCCTTACCACCCGCATCCCTAAACGATACTGACTCACTTAGATCATAGATGTACATAGTACATACTCCAACTGCAGAAATGACTATTTTTCCTCTTCCAACAGAGTACATATCTTCTTGAGAGTCTCCAACATCTCATGATTCACCCGATCCCTCTCAGTCAATATAGCATCAGAAGGATAACACACCTCAGTACCAATCACATACGGGTCCCTGAACTTACGCAACTCAGTCAGAATATAGTCTCTGAGCTCCTCAAAAAAGACAATCCCTTCTAGAACTTCTTCTGGTCCTCCTTCCTGAGCACTGTTACCCGCGGTCTCGATGTGAACCGAGCCTAATCCAAACATCCTGTCGAATACCCCTGCTACGCTTGATATGTTTGTGATAGTCCGGAAAGGCACATGCTTGATGGTTCTCGTAAGCAGCCCTTTCTTTACATATATCTCGGGCATGGCTTCACCAGACTGTGCACGCACAGAGTACTCGATTGTGCCAACATAAGCCGGTGTAGACAACATAGTAGGAACCAGCCAAACTACATGAAATATCAGCCCCCAATAGATCATTGGACCCATCCAAGACCCAACCAACGCCTCAAAAACATACTCATCCGGCTCAACCACGGACAAAAACCAAGCAAGCACATAGGCACCGAGAATACCGCCCAGCCAAAGCACGGACGCTACCGTGAACTGTTTTACCCAGAGCTTACGTACGTAAGCCTTTGCTGGTTTGAATATGCTGCCGCTTCTGATGCTTTCGATGGGTGGTTTGATGACCTTGACATCTACATTACTCATTTTTCTCACTCCTTGTTTCTCTGGTACCTAGGTACCTCTTTTGCAGCGAGTTTATTGAAAATAGCTATGGATTTCTCTGTGAGGGGAAGCTTCTCCTCGTCAGGTCTCAACTCGATAAGATACTCTGATAGTATCGTATCAAGCACCTCGCTGCACTCCGTCTCCTTAGGACACTGACTACACTCTAATCCTCCATAGGATTCATGCTTGTACCAGACGAGAATCCCAAGCTTCTCAGTATACACCATATAGACCTGAGCATTAGCCTGATAATCAAAACCAATCAACAACCCCTTATAATCAAGGAGACTCTCCACATCAAGCCGATGACTATTAGCATACTCCTCAAGAGCATGACTGATCTTTTTTCTTGCCCTGTTTAAGACCCTTGAAACATATGATGGGGTCCATTCATCTTTGCTCTCTTCAGCGATCACGCTGGTGGGGTTGCCTTTCTGGAACTCGTACCATACTACTGCTTCATCGCTTGAAAGTAACCCCATGTTATCCCTCCAGTTTGTTTACTTCAAGAAGGTAAAGATTAGATATAAAACCTCTACCAGACGTAAAGACACTCTTATTCAGATCGTAACGCCTCCACAGGATGCATACTAGCAGCCCTCCAAGCCGGATACAGACCAGACAAAGAAGTAGTTACCATAGCGAAGGCAATAACTCCCAACGCGAGAAACGGTGAACTAGAAACAGGCATATCAATACTATGCCCAATCAACTGACCGACACCAAGCCCAATCAACGCACCGAGAGTACCACCAATAAAACCAGTGATCACAGCCTCACTCAGAAACAACAAGAGAATATCCATACTCTTGCTGCCAATCGCCTTCATGATACCGATCTCACGTGTACGCTCCATGACACTTATCGTCATAGTGTTGATGATTCCAACACCAGCCACGAGGAGACTGATACCCGCCACGCCTCCCAACACAGCCTCAATAGCACCTAGAATAGTGCCCACCATCTCCTGCGTTGTCTCCGCTGTCAGTATAGTAACATCGTCTCCTAGCTCTTCCTCAAGATTCATAACCACTTGCGGCATATCCTCGGGGTCAGATACCTCTGCAGCTATGTACTGATACTCTGCTCCTTTCTCATAGAGCTGCTGAAATATCCTCAGGGGCATGAATATGCTCTGATCCTCATCGCTACTCATGCCACCTATCCCCCCTTGTTTCTCAAGTATGCCAATAACCCTGAAGGTCATATCCTTCTCTTCTCCCTCCACCCTTACAGTCAACGTTATCCTGTCACCAATATCATACCCCGGCATATCATCGTCCTTGGGAAACGCAAGCTCATACCCTATCTCAACAACCCCGGCATCACCACGCCTCAGATGACGCCCATACTCTGGCTCCCAACCTGAATACATCTCAAAATACTCAGCCTCAATCCCATAAGCAAAAGCATACCGTGTCTCACCTTGTTTTGTTAGGCTACACATTTCTCCAGCCATCACAGGAGTCACCACATGTATATTGGGAACCCTCTGAACCGTCTGAACATCCTTCCAGTTAAAGCTCTCACTGGCTATCAACCCAGCGCCCATCTCAAGACTCCCTGGCATAATCATAATGTTATTGGGGCCAAACATCTCCAACTGACTCCCAACAAGGTCGTTTAGACCCTGTGTCATGCTGATTAACCCGGTGACGGCCATACAGCCGATAAGAATGCCTAGAAGGTTGAGGGCAAACCTGAACTTACGTTGGCTTAACCCGCGCCCACTCATCAGCATGATATCTTGAAGGTTCAATTACGTCACCATCTTTATCTGAAAAGATTTCTCAGCCAGTTCCAGAATCCACCATCACTCTCTTCACCGTTCTCAGGCACAGTGCCCGCACTGACCTCAACATCAACATTAAGCAATATCTCATGGGGCTTGTTCAGATGATCCCTGTATTTTATCAACAAAGTCATCTGATGTATTCCCGGTTCAGTGTTCTCATCTACTTTGTAGAGCAAGTCAAACGGTATTGGACTATCAGGGTCTATTGCTCCAATATACTCCTCACTTCCCTGAACACGTCTGAAAACAGTATTCTCTTCAAGCGAGATGCTCACAAACTCGACGCTTTCAGTTCCAATAAGCAGAATATCTGCCTCAAACTCGTCTGTAGTACCCGGGTAAACCATGATGCTTTCTGTGTCAAGAAGCCTGAAATCGACAAGCCCGTCAACCAACAAAGTTATGGTCTCTGTAACGGACTGTATTGTCCCCCGGCTATTTGTGTAAGATATGATTGCTGTTACCGGATACTGTCCAGCCTCTATACTCCCTGAAGCAAGTAGAGAATAGGTCGCCTTTGAAGTCTCATCAGCATCGAGGTCTCCTAAACTAATCACAGAGGGACTTACAGGTGAAACTGGGCTATTTGATGCAAAATTCAGGGTTCCAAGCAGTTCATATGCTGCTGCTCCTGAGCATTTTATTGTTAATTCTACTGTAAAAATGTCTCCTGGTAGAATTGTTCCTTCAAGAACCTCAATTTCTTCAATAGTGATACGAGTATTACGAACTGCTGCTGAAGACGCAACATTAACGGGGAGTGAGAACATTTGATGGAATCTATTTCCATCAGTATCCTTGTATGAGACTCCGGCTGTTATCGAATAAGCCCCAAGAGTAGTCCCTTCTATGATGGAAAGCTTGGGATTAACACTAAATGAATCTCCCGAGGCTATTTCGTTTATGCTCATAACGACATTTTCAGTTATTGTGATACTGCTTATCGATGAGCTGAGAACAACATTAACATCGGTTATAGTCTCGTTATCTATATTAGAAAACATGAAGCTAACATCGTTGGTTGCTCCTGCCTTAACCTCGATATCTTCTAATGTTGGACTATAAACTAAACTTGGTCTAAAGGCTTCAGAAACATAAACACCAATTGGAACAGTCAGAGAATCTTCTGAAACTGAGCCAGATCGACCATATGTGACAGTAAGAGAGAGCGTATATGCTCCTAACGCAAGACTTTGATCCACATATATTGTCGGTTCATAATTCCTTGACTTGTCGGCTCGTATCTCTGTAACTACTTTGTTTGCTTCTGAGATCACTGTTAGTCCTGTTGTAGATGATGAAAGGAACGCCTCTACATCATAGATATTATAGTCACCCGTATTTTTCAGGATGATTTTAATCGCGTTTTCCTGTCCTGCCTTCAAGTAAATGTTTTTTGCACTTACTTGAAGGATAGGAGAATCTGAGGCTTGTACATGGACAATCGTTGTACTGAATATCGTTAATAAGAGAAGGATTTGGATGATTCTTTTGTTTTTCATTTTTTTATCTCCAATATTTTTTCGCCTTCGATTAAACCGTCCTTGAAGTGGATTATCCGGTCAGTGCTCTGTCCCACCATGGGATCATGAGTAATCAAAATGAAGGTCTTGCCTTCCTCGATGTTCAACCGTCGGAGAAGATCCATGATCTCTTTCCCGGTTCTGCTGT
>JAHLLU010000076.1 GCA_020444005.1 archaeon | reverse complement strand
GTTCCTAGAGATCACAGTCACAGCAGCACTGGGCTTACCCGTGCCTTTCCTGCCTATCCACGTACTGTGGATTAACTTGGTAACCGATGGATTACCAGCTATCGCTTTGAGCGTGGACCCACCGGACCCTGATATCATGAAGTATCCGCCACGTGACCCCAAAGAGGATATGCTGAAGCGGTTCTGGCGGTTTATAGTATTCGCAGCGCTTGTTGACTTCATCAGCGACTTCATACCCTTCTTCTGGGCATACATCACAACTATAGGAACAACAGGTGGAGACTTTGAACTAGCTGCAACCACAGCAAGAACAGTAGCTTTCACTAGCATCGTGTTCTTCGAGTTCCTCCTAGCATATCAGAGCCGTAGCGAGACCAAGCATATCTTCCAGCTGGGACTCAAGGGATGGACTGAGAACAAGCTACTCTTCGTCAGCGTAGTTATTGGATTAGCTCTTCAGTTCGCGATACTATACATACCTTCGCTGAACGAGATATTCCACGTAGTACCTCTATCTGGGTTACAGCTATTGGTCTGTTTTGTGGGCAGTCTCACGGCGTTCCTGATTGTGCCTCAGAGGCTCATCCCCAAGCGCCAGTATGTGGCGCACCGGAAGCATTAGCTTCCAACTTTTCTCTAATAGTATTTACCATATTTTGTATAGTATGTGTTAAATCTGTCAAGTATTTACCGGGTTTATTCCCAATGATTTTTATAGATTGAACATCTGTATTCTGAGGAACTAATCAACCTAAGGAGATGCAAGTATGATAGAAGCATGGTATATCGCCCCCGTAACGGCGATAATCTCAATTCTCGCGGGTTTTTACATCCACGATTTCGTTAAGAAACACGACACAGGCACAGAAAAGATGCAATTCGTCGCCGGAGCCATAAAGGAAGGAGCAAGAGCCTTCCTCAATAGGATGTATAAGACCTTAGCGTATTTCGTTGCCGGAATGGCGGTGGTACTCTTGCTTTTCCTACCAGAGCCAATCTGGTCAACCGCCAACATAATGGATAACGTGATCCTAGCAGTCGGCTACGTATTCGGATCAATCTGCAGCGGAATAGCTGGATGGATGGGCATGGACGTAGCCACAGACGCAAACCTACGCGCAGCAAGCGCAGCACGCAAGGGAATCAGCAAATCATTCCCAATCGCCTTCAGAGGCGGCGCAGTCATGGGAACAAGCGTCATCGGCTTAGCGCTCCTCGGAGTCAGCATAATCTACTTCCTAACAGGCGACCCCAACGTAATCCTTGGGTTCAGCTTCGGAGCCTCAGCCCTAGCTCTATTCGCAAAGGCAGGCGGCGGTATTTATACAAAAACTGCTGACATCGGAGCAGATCTAGTAGGAAAAGTCGAGTTTGACCTAGATGAGGATGACCCAAGAAACCCAGCAGTAATCGCTGACAACGTAGGAGACAACGTTGGAGACGTAGCCGGCATGGGTGCAGACCTATTTGACAGCTACGTAGCTAGCATGATGGCAGTCACAGTCCTGGGCTCAGTCCTTGGAGGATACCTCATAGAGTTGCCCCTAGTCTACGCAGGCTTGGGTGCAATTGCTAGCCTAATTGGAATATTTACTGTAAACGTCAAGGAGGGACAGGACCCCGGAGTAGTATTGAACCGTGGTACATATGTCACAGTTGGACTATTCTTGGTTCTCAGTTATGCAGCCAACATGGTGCTCGGATACGATATTCGTTTCTGGTACGCATCAGCTGTAGGACTCGTCGCTGGAGTCATCATTGGATTCACAGGCGACTACTTCACAGACATCAACAAGACACCCGCAAGACTAACAGCAGAAAGTAGCCAAACAGGTGCAGCCGTAAACATCATCACAGGATTCAGCTATGGCTTACTCAGCACATTCCCACCAATGGTAGGAGTCGGCTTAGCGGCATGGATCAGCTACACGGTAACCGCCCCAATGGGCCCCGGATACGGTGTATATGGAATCGGTATCGCGGCATTCGGAATGCTCAGCATCGTCGGTATCGTAGTTGCAAACGACAGCTTTGGACCAATCGGAGACAACGCCAAGGGTATCGCAGAGCAGGGTGGACTTGACCACGAGACAATTCACATACTTGACAAGATGGATGCAGCTGGAAACACAAGCAAGGCCATCACAAAGGGCTTCGCAATCGGCGCAGCTGGACTAACAGTCATCAGCATCCTAGCTACCTTCAAAGAAGTCGCGCAGGCAACACTAGGAACCGAGGTAATCTTCGATCTAATGAACCCACTTGTAATGCTTGGAGCACTTGTAGGTGTAGCCATGCCCGCGGTCTTCAGTGCACAGCTAATGCTGGGTGTTGGACGCAACGCGGAGCGTATGATCGAGGAAGTCCGTCGCCAGTTCAGAGAGATCCCTGGATTGATCGAAGGTAAGGAAGGAGTCGTGCCAGAGTATGGTAAATGTGTAGACATTGCAACAGCGGGAGCGTTGAAGGAGCTTCTGCCAGCCACATTAACAGCAATCGTTGTTACACTATTAGTTGGATTCGTGTTCGGCATCGAGGCGCTTGGTGGTTATCTCGCTGGATGTATCTTCAGCGGACTGGTCTTCGCACTCCTGATGAGTAACGCAGGTGGGCTATGGGACAACGCCAAGAAGTATGTCGAGGACGGTCACCTAGGCGGTAAGGGAAGCGAGGCACACCACGCAGCCGTTATCGGAGACACAGTAGGTGACCCATTCAAGGATACAGCCGGACCAAGCCTTAACACCTTGATTACTGTCATCGGGCTTGTAGCGAACGTATTCCTACCTCTGATACTAATATACGCGATTTTCTAGGGACCCTTTTTTCCCTATACCTTTATTAATTTGAATCTATGTACTTTGATAGCCCATCGAGGAGAAAAACACGATGTACAAATATCTCAAAGAAGCATGGAAACGTCCAAGCAAGAGTTACGTTAAAGAAGTAATGAAGCAGAGGGCGATCACATGGAGAAAGGAGCCATCATCCATTAGGATCGATAGACCAACAAGACTTGACAGGGCACACAGTCTAGGCTACAAGGCAAAACACGGAATTATCGTTGTAAGGACTCGTGTCCGCCGCGGTGGAAGAAGAAAACTAAGACCAGTGCTTGGACGCCGCCAGAAGAGAATGGGTGTCGTAAAATTCACACCAGCGAAGAGCAAGCAGCTCATCGCAGAGGAGAGAACAGCGCGCAAGTACCCCAACCTAGAGGTCTTGAATAGCTACTGGGTATGGCAGGATGGTCGTTACAAGTGGTACGAGGTTATTCTCGTTGACCCAAATCACCCAGCAATCAAATCCGACAAGGACTTGGGCTGGATCGCCAACTAATTTTCATTAACTACTTTTAATGCATCCCTTGGGGATGAATCATATTTTCTATACCTTAGTGGTCACTTTTTGTGAGTATGCTACGTGAGTCCGGTTTTTATTCAATACCTCATTTGAAAAACTGATAACCAAATGGCTGACACAAACGAGAACATATCCATAGTGCCTATTTCTGAGAAAAATGTTGAGAGCTTCCACAAGTGCCTTGAAACTGTAGCAAGTGAAAGAAAATACCTCGGATACGTAAATGCGCCGAGTCTTGAAGACACACGTGAAAACATCCTTACCCACATACAGAGAAACACACCCCGGTACATCGCCATCAAAGACGAAAAAGTAGTTGGATGGTGTGAAGTACTACCAAACCAACTTGAGGGCTTCAGACACAGCGGTAAAATCAACACCATGGGCGTAGCTGAGGCTTATCGTGGACAGGGAATCGGGAAAAAGTTGATGACTGCTACTCTTCAAGCTGCTGAAAAGTTTGGAATGGAGCGAGTAGAGCTGCTGGTTTATGCATCGAATGTGGATGCAATAGGTTTCTACGAGAAGATTGGTTTTGTCTGTGAAGGAACCAAGAAGAAGGCAAGAAAGTTGGATGGAGAATATGATGATGTCAACATTATGGCTATCTTTCTCAACCCAGAGCCATGGAACGCTTAATCGTAGTTCGCTCTGGCATAGTCACCTTTCATGGGTTTTCTGCCGAGGACCATGACCTCTGTCTCCATCTTAGCTAAGAGGTACAGGTACTTGGTTAAGCCCATCTTTTTGATTCTGCGTACACTGTAGTTGATTGCCATATCGTCTGTGAATCTGATATCGCCACGTTTTTTGATTCGCTTGTATATCTCAACATCATCAGCGTAAGCTAGTGGCAGATAACCACCCAACTCCAAGAATGCATCCTTGTTGAACGCCGTGTTTGCTCCGCAGAGATGGTATCTTCCCAGCTTGGAGCCCATAGTCAGGGCGATGTTTGATAACTCAAAGCTACTCTTGTAAGCGAACTTTTCAAACCGATTCATATCCTTCCAGTCAAAGGGCTTCAAGGTTCCAGTGACGGCTACCACGTTTTGACCCATGAACTGTTTTAGAATGGATTTCGCCCAGTCTCTGGTGGGTTCACAGTCCGCGTCAGTGGTAGCTACAATATCATATTTGGCTGCTCGGAAGCCGTCATTTCTCGCTCCGCCCACGCCCTCACTGGTCTGCATCATTACGACATCAGCGTACTGTGCTGCTATCTCCCTTGTACGATCTGTACTGCCTCCATCAACCACAATGATCTCTAGGTCTTCTCTGGGGATTGACTGGTTGCATAGTGCCATTAGGCAGCGTCCTATGTTTTTCTCTTCGTTATATGTTGGTATTACTATGGACATCATTGGTTTAGTGTCTCCGCTGCTTGTTTTCCGCTAAGGATTGCTTTATCCATGTTATAGTATTCCCATTCCCCGTATCTACCGATTGGTATTATATTATGGGCAACAAGGTAGTCGTTTATAACCTTCACGTTTTTATTGTGATTAAGATCATAGATTACGTAGGCGTACTTGAAATCTAAAGCCTCACATACCGTTATTTCATCAGATTCCGTTATTAGGTTAGTCGAGGCAAGGTTCTCTAGCACCTTCCTCTTTGTATCCTCAAGGTTCATTTCCTTGTCCCTGTAGGTTACCTCAACCAGTATACTGCTGCAGCCCTCAGGGGTAGTGTATTTACTAAAGTTCATCGGGAAGCTGATCCTGTTGAAGATGAGGTCTGGTTCTGGAAAGTATAACCAGTGCTTATCCGTGATATTTGGACGTTTGACGCCCACCATTACACAAACCAAGCTATTATAGACCAGATTATTCGCTGCCTTTTGCACTTCGTCTGGTACACCATCCATCATGTTTATGACTTCTGGAAGAGGAATCGACGAAACAACCTTCTCAGAGTGTATTGTTTTCTCCTCAAAATCCTCAACATACAATGTATCTACGCCATTAGAGGTTGGTGTGAACCATGTTGCCTCGGTCCTGAGCTTAACCGGAATATTCTCTGCTAACCCATCAGCAAGTGCCCCTATTCCTCCACGTTTAGGATACCAGAACTCTGCGTTTGGACCATACTCCATCTGTTGTGGCGATGTTGCTCCTATGCGCATCTCTTCAACGCTAGGGCTAGGTACTCTGCCCTTGATCCACTCGGTGTTCATCTTGTTCAGGGGGTATTTCCATATTTTCTCGTTGTATGGTACCATGTAGTGTCGGGCTATTCCCGGTCCCATTGTGGTTTGTATCCACTCGTAGAAGTTGGTGGGTTCGGTGGTTGGTTTGTCTATGACGCCTTGTATGCATTCTTCCTTGATATCTTCTGGGAGCGGGTAGAGATTTGCCTCGAAAGGGTACTTTACGTAGGTGTCGTTCATGTAGATGTAGGCTTGCCTATTCTGGGTGTGCAGATTGTCTCCGAGAAGATTGTGAAAAAGTGTCTTGGTGTAGGAGTTTCTTGTGAATAGTATGTGTGGGGCGTAGTCAAAAATATAGCCGTCTAAATTGGTGCTCTGGCAGAGTCCTCCTACCTTGGAGTCTCTTTCTAGCACTGTGTATTCTTTGTTTAGATGGTATGCTGCGCTGAGCCCTGCGAGACCGGCGCCTACTATGGTTATCATTTTTAGATTGTTATTCACAATAAACGACCAAAATATAACCATATCGCATGCGATATGAGTAGGTTAGATAAGTAAAGGGAAAAACTAAGAATTAAAGAATTTAATCAGCTTTTCAGCAACCACAGTACTGTTACCAATCTGTGCCTCAACGCTACCAGCACCAATATGCGGCGTACAGATAACATTAGACCTGCAGACAAGCTCCTCATCTGGTTTAGGCTCCTCCTCAAAAACGTCTAAGGCTGCGCCCTTCACTTTTCCAGAGTCCAGTGCTTCTTTCAATGCTGCTTCGTCTATGACGCCTCCCCTAGCCGCGTTGATCAAGTGAACGCCGTCACGCATCTTGGCTATGGCTTCCTTGTTTATCATGTGTTTTGTCTGGGGCAGTAGGGGTACATGTACCGTGATGAAGTTACTCTGAGCATAAAGCGTATCTAGATCAACTGCTTCTGCTCCTATCTCTTCAATATACTGCTTGACTCTATCCATGGCAACATCAAAAGCTAGGACGCGCATACCGAGACACTTTGCCTTCTTACCCAGCGTATAACCTATTCTCCCGAACCCGATGATTCCAAGTGTCTTACCCTGAATCTCAAAGCCTGTGAGTTTCTTCTTCTCCCATTTGCCCTGCTTCATACCCGCGTCGGCTTCACTGATCATGCGTGCCATGTTGAACATCATGCCAAGTACGAGTTCCGCGACAGCGTTACATGGTGCCTCTGGGCTGTTGAAAACCTCTACTCCTTTCTCTTTAGCGTAGGGTAGGTCTACGTTGTCCAATCCTACTCCCGCTCTTGCGATTGCCTTGAGGTTGGGTGCCGCGTCCAGTAGCTCTTTGGTTACCTTGGTGCGGCTTCTGATGACCATTGCATCGTATTCGCTTATTTTCTTCAATAGTTCCTCTGCTGTGACCTCGGTGTCTAGTGTTACGTCTAGTCCTGCGTCTCTTAGCATCTTGACTCCGTCCTCGTGGATGGGGTCGCATATTATGACTTTAGCCAAACCATTCTATCTCCTTGATTTTGCTGATACTATCTGGATGATATCATTGTCCTCTAAGATATAGGTATCACCCAATCGACGCTTGCTCCGGGCATCAATGGCGTGAATAAAACTCTCAGCAAGCTCAGTATGAATAACCCCAGCAAACTGCTTAGCAGTCGTACCTTTGGGTACAAGGAAACAGTCAGGTAAAACGTGTCCCTGATGGTTTGTCAGCTTCTCAGCGTCCTCCACCGGGTACACTGTGATCATGTCTAGGAGACTGTAGAAGGCTGTGTTGAGTACCTCTTGTAGTCCTGTGCCGCCGTATTTCTTGAAAACTTTTTCTCTTATTCTCTCTAGTGCGGCTAGTTGGCTCTTGTTGAGTTTCTCAGGGTTATTAATCTTGAAGTCATTGTCTCCCGGTGTATAGTCTACTAGTCCTGCTTCTGCTGCGCGTCGTAGCGCTAACTCTGCCTCTGCACAGGTAGGTACTACGAGGTATCCTGCTTCTCGGATTCGTTCAACGTTTTTGTCTGCGCCTTCTCTGTCGGCTTTGTTGGCTGCGACTATGAGGGGCTTGCTGGTCTTTCTGAGTTGTACTATGAATTTATTGAACTCTTCATCTGTCCAGTTGGCGCTATTAAATCCGTTGAGCCCCGCCTCATTGACTGCTTGTGTTATCTGGTAGCGGTTGATGCCGAGTCCTGTGAGTTTTTCTTCCATGTGTTTGGCTATGTGTTCCTTGACTGATTGGGCTGTGCGGCTGATCCTGTCCCAGTCTTTACGGATTAGGGCTGTTAACCATAGGTCGAACTCGTTCTCAAACATCTGTACGTCCTCTATGGGGTCGTGTGCTAATGGGTCGCATACTTGTCCGTTGATGTCTGTCATGCCTGATGCGTCCGCTACTACTATCAAGGCGTCTGCTCTGCGCACCTCGTCTAGGAACTGGTTGCCCAAGCCTTTGCCCATGTGGGCTCCGGGGATCAATCCGGGGGTGTCGATGAGGTCAACGGGGATAAGCCGTACTCCATCTACGCATGCGCTGTTCTGTGGGTTGTCTGTTACACCCATTTCTCGGCAGACGCATGGGGTTCTGACGTAGGCGACACCCATGTCTGCTTTTATGGTTGTGAATGGGAATCCCGCGATTTCTACTGGTTTGAGGGTTGCTGCTCCGAAGAATGTGCTTTTTCCAACGTTTGCTTTTCCGACCAATCCTACGATTTTAGCCAACTGGTATCAGTCATTGTATTGTTGTTGTGGTTTAAGATAGTATCTGGAAGTTGCTCTATTATCTGTTACACATAACTATAATTAACTCGTTGCCTGTTTGATCATTCGTGGTTTAAACTTGGGGATTCTCAG
>JAHLLU010000075.1 GCA_020444005.1 archaeon | reverse complement strand
AGTCTTTGAATGGTTTTTCACTTAGCTCTGCGTTTTCAAGTGCCTGTTCTACGTGCTGTGGCCGTGTTTTAATGCCTGTGAGTGACTTGTTTAACGCGTCAACGATGCCCTGGTGTTCGACATCGTGGATGATCTGGGATTTGTTTCTGTCTATGATGTGACTGATCCATAGCTCTATCTCCATCTCAATATCCATAACATCCTGAACCGGGTTGCCTGATCCGGGTTTATCTATCTTACCTTCCTCGTCTATGCTGCCGCTCGCGTCCACTACGTGGATTAATGCGTCTGCTTGTCCGATGGCTGAGAGGAATCTGTTTCCTAGTCCTCTTCCTCTCCAGGCGTCTTTTACTAGTCCGGGGACGTCGATGATTCTGACAGGTATGTAGCGCCACCCGTCGATGCATGCGCTGTTCTGTGGGTTATCCTCCAAGTCTAGTTCTCGGCATACGCATAGATCGCATACGTAGGCAGTTCCTCCTTGAGGTTCTTTTGTGGTGAATGGGTAGTTGGATATCTCGGCGTTTAGCAGTGTAGCTGCGTTGAATAGGGTTGTTTTTCCTACGTTGGTTTTTCCGATTATGGCGAAGGTTAGCATCAGTGACCAGTAAATACATTGGGTTTGTGGCATAAATAGTGTGGAGAAGTTTCCTCTGACTGGCGTCAGATTTTTTTAGTATTTATTTTTCATAGCTTTAATTGTTTATCAGAAGGTTTTTCTTGTTTCTGGTGTTTCTTACCTGAATAAGTATGCCTTATCTTGGAAAGATGACGCGTCCCGAGGTTGAAAAATACCTTGAGACCGATGATGTTGTATTATTCCCTGTTGGTTCAACGGAGCAGCATGGAAAACACTTACCTTTTGATAATGACGCTTTCTCTGCGTTTGAGATAGCGAAAAGAGTCGCCGAGGAAACAGGTGTCATCTATACGCCTGTTATGCCTTTTGGTTATTCTATACACCATATGAATTTCCCCGGCAGTATTACGTTAAAAACTCAGACACTTGTCAAGGTCTATAAGGAAGTCTGTCTAAGCCTCCTCCAGCATGGTTTCAAAAAAATCGTGATCATGAATGGTCACGGTGGAAACACGAACTGGATAGGTCAAGCAATGTCCGAGCTGTACCACGAGACAGGGAATAGGGTTTACAGCCTGATGATATTTAACTCAGAGAAAGGGTTCGGTGCAGATGCTCTGGATATAATAGAGCAAGAGGGAGGAGGACACGCCTGTGAAATGGAGACCAGCTTCAGCGTAAGCCTCGGGCAAAGAGTGGATGAAAAAGCCATAACCGATTGGAGCCCCCCACGGAACTGGACCGATTTTACAAAAAAATACATGAGGAAAGTATCCACTGCTAGGATGTTTGACGAGACCACTGAAATAGGTAACCTCGGAGACCCGTCCAAGTACAGCGTAGAGAAGGGAGAAAAAATGGTGAAAGCCGTTGTAAAAGATATTGCCGCTTTTATCGAGGATCTGAAAAAACTAGACCTCACAGAAGATAACGCCTATTTCAAAAGAGGTGAGTAGATGGTACAGCTAGCAGAGATATCTTGGGCAGAGGCAAGACGGCTATTCTCTGAACAGGATGTTGCATTAGTTCCAGTTGGCTCAACAGAGCAACATGGTCCACACAACCCCTTGGGCACTGATCATCTTCTTGCCGCCGCTTTGGCAAAGGTGTTGGGTGAAAGGACTGGTGTTCCTGTTACACCCGTTATTCCTGTTGGTATATCTCGGCATCATCGTCAGTTTCCGGGTACTCTCTGGGTCTCACCGAGTACATTCAGAGAATATATGTTGGAAGTTGCTCTTTCATTGGCTGAGCATGGCGTAACAAAGATTGTGTTCATGAATGGTCATGGAGGGAACTCTGCGGCTTTAATGGAGGTATGCATGGAGCTTAGGATCGATTACGATATTTTTGCCTGTATGGTGACAAGCTATCCTCCAGGTAAGCTAAGTGGGCACGCTGGGGCTGGGGAGACAAGTCAGAACCTCTATTATCATCCAGAACTAGTTGACATGGATAAAGCCGTGGATACTGTTCAGAACGAAAAGCTTGGCTCATTAACACTTACCTCTATGAGTAAAATTGGTCCAGCTAGTTTTCCTTGGGATACCATAGACCTCACTGACACTGGTGTTCTTGGCGGACCAGGTGATAAGGTGGTCTCCACGAGTGCATCGGTTGAGATGGGACGAGATCTAATGGAGCCTTACACAGAGGAACTGGTAGTTTTTATAGAGGAGTTAAAGAAAGCAGAGTACTCCGAGTTACTATCAAAGCCTCATAAAATGGGTGAGTAAGTGACAATAGAGGATATCGAGGAAATATTGCCGAGGAATAAACGATTGTTCCTCATGGCTAGTAATATAATCGTGGCTGGCACAATAGTGCTTGACCTTTTATCAATTACAAACATTATTTTCCCGCCTCTTGATATCTTCACTCTCTATAACTTGGTGGTTCTTGGCGTGGCTTTGTATAGTTACCAGATTAAGAAGCATGTGAATATTGAGCTAGCTAAGAGAAAAAAGCTAGAAGAAGATTCTGCTGACGTGGATGATGAAGCTTAAGCTCTATCCTCTGATTCTTTTTCTTCAATACGCTCGATGAGTCTAGGGATATTTCCTTTTTTTCTCAGTAAAGCAACATATTCGTCAATCTCTAAAAAATCAAAGTATGGTCCGTATAATCCCATGTAGAACTCTGCAAATAGACTGGTAAGTGTTCCACCGCTTTCAAGAAGAGTTCTTCCCAAAAAACCAATTCTGTTCTTTACAAGGAGATCAGCTAGTTTCTCGATAATCTCTTCTTCCCTTTCTGGAGGGAGATCTTCCCACTGTCTCCAATTATCATTCATCACTGGTGATCCTCATAACATGGTATAAAAAAATAAGGGATTTGGTTACTCGACTGGTGTATACTTTTCAAGCATGCCTGTGCGGTCCATGATTACAATAGCCGCGAACACTATGAACATAGCAGCTAAGAGTATCGGCTTCTTCCACGGTGGAACCGTGTAGCTCTGCATGAATCCTACAAAGAGTCCTAGCCTACCCATAAAGGTCTGAGCAAAGATTGCTCCGAACGCCGTGTATAGGAAGTATTCTCCTATCTTTGCGCTTGTAGCTAGTGGTCCTTTGAGTTCGATGCTGTAGAAGAAGAATGTCATCATGAATATTACGCTAAGTGCGATGGTCCATCGGTACAGCATAGTCATCATATCTCCTCCGAATAGAGGTACAATAGATGCCGTTATCTGCTGTATGAATCCGCTGAATATTATCGTCCTTAGGCTTAGCCCGAACTGGGCTCCAAGAGCTATGGCTATAGGTATTCTTGCTACATAGTTATACTTGGGGTGTACTCTGAAGAGTATCATTGCACCAAGTATGAGTGCAAGAATTAGTATATAGTCGCCCCTCATGATGTTTACGATTCCTGTTCGCCAGATGTACTCTGCGTTAATCACTATTGTTAAGCCTGTTCCGAATCCGATGTAGGATTCTTCGGCTAGGGCATATAGTGGGCTGCTTTTTCCGTATAGTGTCGTGAACATACACATCGCTAGGAATGCACCAACGATGGTTATGCTGTAATCTATCATTGTTACCATTTTATCCTCCTCCTCTCTGCTGCCTTGTGTATCCATAATAGCCGACGTTTCCAGCTATAATGAATAACAGTAGCATATAGTGGCCAAAAGTGAAAGCGTCCATAGCTGTAAGTCCTGGTCCTGGGTGTCCAGTCAGGTATTCTAGCTCTGCACCTCCCCTCATGCTTTGGAGTATGGCGAGGTATACGCCGGAGTCGACGTATGGTTTCTGGCTCGCGATCATAACTCCAATGCAGTTGACAGTCATTGGGGTTCCTCTCAGCGCGAAGTGGTTTAGTAGATATGTTGTTGCTAGTCCGGTTGTAAAGTCAGCGATTAGATCCCAGTCTTCCCAAGTGTTGATTTCTGATAGGAATGTATCATCGATTGATCTTCCTAACCAGTCTTGTGTAATCGCGCCTTGGAAGTCCTGTGACATCGACGCAACAGATGCCTCGTTAGGCATAACGTATCCTAAGATCACATAGTCTTCACCGTACACGTATCCATTTGCATCAAGCTCTGATCTGAGTTGATTGAATACGAGTTCAGGGATTCCCGTGGCCTCAGGGTGCCCTACTGCTACACAGATCTTTGTATTATGCTCTATGAAGACTCTCATAGTGGCTACGATTCCCGCTTGGATCTCGTTGTAGCCGCTGAACTCTGTGTTGAGGGTGAATAGAATTTTATCTCCTTCCTCAACTGAGCTTATGGCTTCATAATACTGTCTTGTGTCTGGGCTAACGCTAATTGGCATGCCTATTGGCCTTAGAAGTGGTCCTACTACTACAAGGAATAGTACTAGGTAGACCCATCTACGGTCATAGGTTGCCAGTGTCTTCATTAAGCTGTTATCAGACATCTTAGACTTCCTCCTTTCCTACGCCAAGGACACTCGTCTCTTTGCCCATTAGGACTCGGACTCCGAAGACTATTGCTCCGACGGTTACGCTGATCAGGAACATCCTGCCTGCGGCCATGCCGAAGGTGTCTCCAAAGTATAGTGCTATGGGTTCTAGCCATGGAGCGTATGCTCCGGTTAAGGGTGCTTGGTATAGTAGTACTATGAATCCTGTGGTTAGTAGTAGCAGTGCTTGTGTGTTTCTAGCTCTGAATGCTCTTGCTGCTGTTGATGCCATGTAGAATGCTAGTATGCCGTAGTTTACTGAGCTTAACGGGTTTACTACTGCGTACATTACCCAGTGGTATGGACCGGTTTCTCTTCCGAAGAAGGCGAAGACTACCATGAGAACCATTGTGATTATCATGTAGGCTTTAAAGTACCAGCCTGTCTGTCTTCTTTGGACGATGTTTAGTCCACGTCTAATCTGGCTCTGTAGAGCTAGTATTAGGGTAACCGCGTTAACTATTGCTGTTATGGTTATTAGTTTGGTTGAAGCTGCTTCGAGTGCAGGTACTTCAATAAAGTATGGTACGAAAACTAGCAGGAACGCTAGCGCCATTACGGCGATTTGTAGTTGTCTATTTTTTAATATCTCTGCCATTTTCATTACCTCCTACGTTGACAACAGGTTCTCAACTATGTTGATCCCCATGTTGCTTAGTACTAGTCCAAGGATGATGCATCCTAGGGCTATCCATTTGAAGATGTCCTGTACTCGTATGCTTGCCCTCTGGGATGGGTCATCTGATAGGTATGCTCCAGCTGCTGGGGCCTCTTCTCCGATTAGGATATAGTCTGAGGCGCATGCTAGTGCTGCTACGTTTGAGATGTACGCTCCCGAGGTGATTGTGATTGCTCCAACTGCGTTGCTTGTTTCCGCGATGTTCATGGCGTCGCTCCAGTGGGACCCGGTCATTATTGTTGATGCGGGTCTGGTTCTCTGGAGGATGCCGACGTAGCCGCCGACGTAGGCGTATTGTTGTCCGCTGAGGAATGGTAGGTCATCTGGGTTATACTGGTCGGGTACTCCTTCCATGGTATAAGCCGTTTTGACTATTTCCTCGGCTACAGGTCGTACGATAAGTGATTCTGTTGAGCCACCTGTCGGTACGATTAGCCTTGTTCCGGTTTTTGCGGATAGGGTTGCTACGTGTGATAGAATTGATAGCCCTGCGAGGGTCCAGTATGTGAATCCTCCTAGGCCGTAGCTGGCTACTACGGGTTTTCCCATCTCGGCTGCCCTTCCTACGGCTTCCTCGATGGCGTCTAGGCCGGCTACTCGTCTTATGTAGATATGTTTGTCTCCACTTGTGTAGTAGAGTACTAGTGCGAATATTAGTATGTCGAGTATTAGTCCTATGAATCGCCCTTCGGCGATTAATGGAACCTGGAAAAGTGGTGTTGCCATTTATTGTGTCACCTTTTATTTCCCGTTACCGTATTGTTTTATGGGGATAAAACACTTAGCATAGTTACTTATTTTTGGTTTTTTAAATAAATATTATAATGTTAATTCATGTTATTCCTTATAATTTGCTTAAATATGTTATTGGCGTTATAGTTTATTATGAAAGCTATACTTGCAGGTTCTCTAATAGATGCAAAGGGTGTTAGAGATGATCCTGTTGTTTTAGTTAATGATAACATTATCTTGGATGTTGGAGAAAAGGGGCGCGTCAAGATTCCCGGTGACGCCGAGGTATTTGAGGTGCCTGACATGTTTCTCATGCCGGGGTTAATCGATTGCCATGTGCATTTTACTGGTAGCGATGAATCGACGCCGGGGCTTCTCAAGGGATCGTTTGAGTCTCGTCTGATTAATGCGGCTGTTAACCAGACTCGGAGGCTTCTTGATAATGGTATTACTTCTGTGATGGATACTGGTGGTCTTATTGGGCTTCATGTTCGGGATGCCTTGGAGAAGGGGTTTGTTAAGGGTCCGAGGGTGATGGCTGCTGGTAGTTATCTGAGTCCGACTGGTGGGCATGGTGATAATCAGGGGCTTCCCTTGGAGTGGGTTAAGGAGGGTAGGCCTTTTGGTTGGGGTATGGATGGTAGGTTAGCTGATGGTGTTCCAGAGTGTTTGGCTGCTACCCGGGAGCAGTTGAGGGCTAGGGCTGATTTTATCAAGATATGTACTGGCGGTGGTGGTGGTAGTACTGTGGACCCTGCTTGGATTCCCGAGTATACTTTGGATGAGATAGGTGCGATAACGGGAGTGGCTCATGATTGGGGTAGAAAGGTTATGGCTCATTGTTATTACCCCGAGTCTATTAGGAGGTCGGTGCTGGGTGGCGTGGATATTGTTACGCATGGGAATATGGCTGATGATGCCTCGATAGATTTGATGAAAGAGAAGGGTACTCAGGTGGTGCCAACTATGGCGGTTTATGAGAGGATTCACCGAATGAGACCCGAGAGCCCTGCGTCAGAGATGTATGATACATTATTCGGTAATATTCGTAGATTGTATGATGCGGGTTTAACCTTAGCAGTTGGCACTGATACCATGGGGGGGATTTTCCCGTTTGGAGGTAGCGCTTTGGAGCTGGAGCTTTACGTATCTAAGGTGGGGTTATCTCCTCTGGAGGCTATTGTGGTGGGGACTCTTAATGGTGCGAAGGTCATGGGTTTAGATGATGTTCTTGGTACTGTTGAGGTAGGCAAGTATGCTGATCTAGTGTTGGTGGAGAAAAACCCGTTAGATGATATTGGGTCTCTGCAGGACGAGGAAAACGTTAAACTGGTGCTTAGAGATGGGGAGGTCGTCAAGAATTCTCTCTAATTTTTTATTGGTATTTGAATAATAAAGATAAGTAACCGTTTCTGATGGTTTATTGATTGAAGATGAGGACATGGATTAAAATAACTAGTGGAGACGAGGAAAAGGGTATAAAAGCGCTTGAACAGTTGGCAGTTAAAACACCTAAGGTTTGTATTAATAACAAACTGCTTGAGTATGCTGTGCCTGATTATAATATAATCACTTCTGAGTGGACACTGGATTATTATAGCGAGCTTGAGGCGGTCTCCCTTGAACGATGTAAGAATCTTATAAGTAAATCTGGTGAGCCTACCGGGGAATATGATTTCTATTTCGAGTGGCTTGAAGAACCGGATAAAGAGTATCTTGCGAGTTTGGAGAAGGATATTAAGAAGACATTGGAGCCATTAGGCATCAAGTATAGGTTGGTTAACAAGTAGTCTCCTTTTTTCTTTCTTTGCTGGACCCTTTTGTGGAGGTAGTTGACGGAAGGAAGTACTGTAGTTTTATGGGGTCCAGCAGTTGATAATATACTTTTAATGATAAATAATTAACTACTTTTGGGTTTATCTGCATATTTTATCTGTGGGTTTACCCGAGGTATATTCTTTTAGGGTTTTTTTGATCCTAATGACTATTACTTACGGTTTGTATTGATTATATATGGAATATATGACTAGAGGTCACGATCATACTAGTGAGTACGAGATTATTTTTAATTTAGAGACGGTGAATGAGGAGGAGTTATTGTATGTTGAGAACCAGATTACCAGCAGTGGCTATGCGAAGATTGGTGCTTCTACGGATTATGGGGAGGGGGTTCGTACTTGGCGTCTGGACTGGAAGAATCATGGGGATAACCCCCAGGAGATCATAGCCAAGCTGCGTAGGTATAATCCCGAGATATACAGGAAGATCAGGGTTAAGCGTTTAGATCTTGATCACATAAAAGATCAGTAGTCTTTTAGAGACATTCTTCGCCATTTTTGGTATTTTGTATTATGGATTGGTGGGATGTGATTGCTTTGCGATTGGTATATGAGTTATGATACAAGGAAAAAAATTCTTTTTGATTAATTACTGAAAAAAGGGGAAGGAGAAAATGAGACTATTCGAGTACCATGATGGTATTATAGACAGCTGGTAGTTGACGTTCGATTGTCAAGACTGCTCCTGCGCTTGG
>JAHLLU010000074.1 GCA_020444005.1 archaeon | reverse complement strand
ATGATAGCCCAGTAGCTCCAAGCATCAATCCAGCTATACTCGGTCTCCACCTCAGGATAGGATGGCTCAAGTTCCTCAGCAACCGCCTTGAACAAGGCATCACCCTTACAGATACCCCATTTAGCTGCTACAGTGAGTCTTGGTTTACCGTCTCGTGGGGCGCCACGTTTACCCTTATAGTCTCCTGATAATGCCAGCTCGTAGCCTCTGCGGATGATTCGTTCACAGCCTTTTCGTGTCTGTATATAGTTGTCTACGGCTAGCTCGGTTGTTCCTGCCCTGCTGAACAGGCCGCCCACACGGACATACATGTGTTCAGTGTTCTCCCTCAGCACAATGAAATCAATATCTCCAGCCGTACGACCCTTAAGCACACCATCAACACCCTCCCTCAATCTGCAGGGACGTATATTGGCGTACAAGTCCTGATCCAAACGCTGGTTGATCGGTAGATATGGCCCCGGAAGCTTACCAAGATACTCTGGGAGCCCCACTGGTCCCTTGAACCAGCAATCCACCTCATACAATAGTTCTCGTGTGATCTCTGGGCTCCAGCCCTGCTTCATATCATGATCAGCATAATATTTGGCGCCAAACTCGTATGGTCCAACAAGTTCTAGGTCAAGACCATGCTTCTGTTCAACTGCTGTTAACACCTTAACTGCTTCAGGCACTATCTCATAAGCGATCCCGTCACCGATCAAGGCTAATATCTTGTAACTATTCATGAGATTGAGTTTGACTAGGAGTTGAAAAAATAATCGAATCAGCTACGAACCCGAGCTAGCTTCGCCCCGTTAGCTCGCTGCATCTCCTCTGGACTCATCAAAGTGAGGGCTCGCTCAGAGCCACCACCACTATACACTTTCTCCTTCTCCATCACCTTGGGGTCAATGAGAAAAATTGCTTCATATCCGAAAGCAGGTGTACCTCCAACAGGGTACCCTGTTTTCTCTAGCGCCTCATCTGGCTGGGCGATTCTTGGGCGCTCTATCTTGAGGGCTTTGGAGACCCTGCTTGTGCTGGCTCGGTGTTCGCCTTTTACTATGGCTACGATAAGTTGGTTATCGGGTCCAATCATGGCTATGCTTTTTACGAAATCCTCTGGCTCGGCTCCTACAGCGGCAGCTGCATCAGCTACGCTGTGGGTTGATTGATTAAATGTGAGTAGTTCTGCATCTATCTCGTGTTCTTCGATGTATTTTCGGAGTTTTTCCTCGTATTGGTTCATAATAGGGAATTTTGGGTGTAGAGGGTTTTAGCGGTTTCCCCCATCGATACAAGCACTATTTATTCGCCTTGTCCAAGAGTAATTTAAGTAAAATCATTGAAATACATCGTTTATTGACGAACTTGTGTTCGTCTTTGAGCGATAAGATTATATTCCGGGTAAAGCCGTCTTTGGGCTGAACATACATGGAACACCTACGAAAGATCACAAACATCGACAAAGTAACATTCGCGTTACTTCTTGAGGAAGGAAAAGCAAAGATAAACGAACTAGAGTTCCACGTCACCTTGACCAGAATTCAGATCAAGAAAGCCCTGACCCACCTTGTCGCACAGGGACAGGTCGCCTACGAGTCATCAACCCAAGTCTACATGCTTCTCTAAGCATCCTTCTCACGGATAACAAGATAGCTATACCCAGCGTTAGCCAGCAAAGCCCCAGATAACAACCATAAGGAATAGCTACCACCAAAATTCTGGTACAGATATCCCATGGAGGGGGCAGAGATCAAGCCACCAACGTTCTCAGACTCAGAGTACAAGCCCATGGTTAATCCTGATCGTTCCTTGGGCATCACAGAGATGAGGTGAAGCATCATACTAGTGTCAGCTGCTGCCTGGAAAAGCCCCTGCATTGCCCCCATCAGATACATGGGTATCACACCACCTAACATGGTTAACCCAATGTAGCTGAGTCCCATACCAGCTAAACTACCGCTAATCATCAACTTCTTACCGAAACGATCACAAAAAGCCCCCAACACAGACCTTGAAACAGCCCCAGCTAGTCTCATCAAAGTGAAAAATACTCCTACCTGTGACTCAGATGCCAACAGGTGAGGAGATTCATTCAGATAAATAGAAAGGAAGCTTCCTGTGAACCCGGCGTTAAAGAAGTAAAATCCTCTGACGCTAAATATCGCTAATATTGGGGCCGTGAGTAGGCTTCTCAATCCATCAGATGTCTTGGACGAGGGGTCATGGGCAGGCTCATCGTACTGAATACGGAAAACAGCTATGATAGATAACATGCCTATACCTGCCGCTAAGTAAAATGGGATACTGAATCCAGCCACTTCAGAGACATACCCTCCAATAAGTGGACTGATCAATCCACCGAAGCTAATAACCGTCATATACCGGCCATATGCCTTACCCCGATCCTTAGAGGGCAACAACTCAGCTGCAAGCGCCTTGACCGGTATGCTGTACGCTGAGAGAACACTGGTTTTAACAAACTCAAGTACCACGAAAGCAAGTAAGGTATTCGCCATAGGATAAAGAGCGTAGAGAATAGTAGAGAAAAACAGGGCTCCTGCTAGCATCAGGCGTTTGTTGAATCTGTCAGCCACCAGACCCATTATCGGCTCCCAGATAAACCACCCTAACATAGATGCAGTACCCACGAGCCCAATCTGAGTCATACTCAGTCCTTGGCTACGTACAAATAATCCCAGTATTGGGGATATGATACCCATGCTGAAGCCAGTGCAGAGCTGCATGACCATCAACATCATTAATGAACGCTGCTTGTCCCCCGAGGATTGCATAAAACGAGTTACAGAGTCCGGTTAAAAAAGTATGTAATATTTAGACTTGGAGGACCAGGTCCTCTGGTGTGGTCTCCATCTGATCTAGAGCCTGTTTTAGACCACGGTACCTGTTACGCAGGGTTACCTCTGTTGTACCTGCTGCCTTAGCTATGACGCGTTGGACCCGTTTCTCCTTGGTCTCCTGACACGCCATGTATAGAGCTGCGGCTGCCAATCCTCTTGGGTCTTTACCAGTCAAAGCCTTGATCTCGTCTGCTTTCTTCAGGATGTTTATTGCTAGTTGCTCTGTTGGCTGGTTTACTGATAGCTTGGCTGCGATACTTGGGATGAACTTGAATGGTCCATCAACTGGTGGTCTAAGCTTTAGCTCCTTATGTATTAGCCTGTAGGTCATGGCTACCTCGCTGTGAAGCCTTTTGCTTACCTTTGACACTTCTTTAAGTGGTCTTGGTATCTTCTGCAGTCTGCATGCAGCGTATAGGCTTGCTGCTACGAAGGCGTCGATACTTCTTCCCCTGATTAGGTCTTCTTTTAGTGCTTTTCTGTAGATTAATGCGGCGTTTTCCTTGACGTTTTGTGGTAGGTGTAGCTCTGATGCCATCCTATCCAGTTCTGCCATTGCTATGCTAAGGTTTCTTGCATGTGTCTCGTTTACCTTGCTTCTGTTATCCTGTCGTTGTAGTCTGCGCATTCTTCGCTGAGTCTCATAGTCCAAGCGTTTTCCTGATGCGTCTTTGTCGCCCTTGATTACCGTGCTTAGACCCTTATCATAGATACTCATGCTGTATCCCGTGCCTGTTCGGCGGCGGTCGTTAGCTTCCTGGAGGTTGAAAACCCTGTACTCTGGTCCTGTGTCCATAATGGTATCAGTTACCACTAATCCACAGTTAGCGCAGATCATCTCTCCTGTTTGTCTGTCACTTACTATTCTTGTGCCTCCGCAGTGGGGGCAGTTGGAGCCTGTGTCCGTTTGTGGATCTTGGTATAGTTTGTTCATTTCTTTTTCTCCAAAATTACCTATGGGTATTTTACCCATATATCTGGTAGTTGGTCCTACATGATCCCTTATAAACGTAACGATCATTTAGGCGCACCTAAGCTGCACCAAATAAGACAGACTAAAGCTTAAAACCACATCAACCAAACAAAATAAGAGGTTCTCATGACAGTCCAAGAAACGGCCTCCAAGATCAAATCCCTAGAAATACAAGGCGCCACAAACATAGCAGTACAAGCAGTAAAGGCGCTGGGAGAAGAACTCAGAAAACACGAGTGGAGCACATCAGCAGACGTCTACAAACTAATAACCACATCAATGAAACTCCTAATTGAATCAAGAGCAACAGAACCCATGATGAGAAACGGCCTCAAGTACATTGACAGCCGAATACATGAGGCTAACTGGAGTAACGAGATGGGTTTCCGCAAACTCGTACAGGACGCCGAGAACCATATACTAGAAGTATTCACAGAAGCAAAGAACAAGATGATCGATGTAGGGGCCAAACGAATCGAGAACGGAGACACAGTGCTCACTCACTGCCATAGCAGCGGGGTAACAGGCACCATCATCAAAGCAAAGGAACAGGGAAAAGAATTCAAGGTAATACAAACCGAGACCAGGCCAAGATATCAAGGCAGGATAACAGCAAAGGAACTCGTTGAAGCAGGAGTTGACACAACTATGATTGTTGACTCGGCTGCACGCCATTATATGAAGGAGATTGATTTTGTCTTAGTGGGCTCCGATGCCATCACAAGCGAGGGAAACGTCATAAACAAGATAGGAACAAGCCAAGTCGCCTCAGCGGCATGGGAGTCAAGAGTTCCTTTCTATGTAGTAAGCACATTGCTAAAGTTTGACCCAGTTACGATTCACGGCGCCTATGAGGCAATAGAGGAGCGTAACATAGATGAGATATGGAGTGACCCGCCGGAGGGTTTGAAGATAAGAAACCCAGCCTTTGATGTTACCCGCAGGGACTACATTCATGGCCTGATAACGGAGGAGGGTATCATAAGCCCTCACAGCATCTTAGAGGCGATTCACAGGCATTATCCGTGGATGCTTGGATGATTTCGCTAAAGGTTTTTAGGTAAAATCGTTACTTTGTTTGAGGTATGGAGATTAAAACCAGAGATATTGTTACTGTGGTCCTGCTTGTGGCTGCGTTAATATCCAGTTATTTCGTGGGGTCCGCGACATCAGTTGATACAACCATAATCAGAACATTTTATGAACCCCAGAGATATGACAGCAGAGATAACCTGTACCAAGTAGCATCAGTGCCTTCTACACCCGAGTACGTAAACTATACTTTCTCATCAAATGTTACTTTGACGGTCTATATTCAGACTAAGGCACAGTACAATAATGTTGATGATTTGGATGATCGTCCTGAAGAATATCTTGCATCCTATACTGGTTCAGAGGGTTTTGTCTCCTCTCAGATAGAGGAACCTACAAAGAAGCATATAGTAACAGCATACAGTGAGGAAAAGTTCACTATGTCAGAAAGCATCTTGGAGGCAGGGTATAGCACCGAGGTTAAAGCGCCTTCTTATATGGTCACACTTACACAGATAACGGTTCTATTCGCCTTGGGCTCAGTGGTGTATAGGATATTAGCTGAGAAAAGAGAAGAGGACTAGAGAACAGGCCATTTCTCTAAAGCTTTCTCCAGCTCCGGGTGCTCTTTAGCATATTCCTTAAGAGGTATTCCCTTCATGGCTGCGTCTACGGCTTGTCTAAGGGCAGTTGCACCATCCACTGTGCCATCTGGGTGGCCATGTATTCCGCCGCCTGCCTGTATCACTGTGTCTTTGCCGAATATCTCGACTAGTTTTGGCACCATGCCTGGGTGCAGTCCACCTGATGCGATTGGTAGTACGGGTTTGATGCTGTATAGTGGCTCTACGCATGCCTCTTTATTCATCAATACTTCTTCCTTGGTCTCTGCCATCTTACCGACGGCGGTTCCTACGTGTAGCTGGTCTACACCTATGAGTCTGGCTACTTTGGCTAGTACTACCATATTTATGCCGTGTCTGTGGCTTCTTGTGAAAGCTGCGTGACCAGCACGGTGTGCGTGTATCAGTAACTTCAGATCAAGGTCTCGCATGGCTTGTAGACTACTCCATCCGGTGGTGAGTATATCGATCATCATGTAGCGTCCTCCATGGTCTTCTACGAACTCTGCTCTGCGTTTCATCTCCTCCATTGGAGCAGTTACGTTAATCAAGTAGACTTTTTTCTCGCCGGTCTCGGATTCTGCTCGGTCTCGTGCTTCTAGTGTCTTGATGACTCTTTCATCAAATGGGTTGAAGCGCTGGCTGCTGAGGTTTTCATCGTCCTTTACGACATCGCAGCCTCCTCTCCACGCATTATAGGCTACCTCTGCGTGGTCCTTGGTGACTAGGCCGAGTTTTGGCTTGATAATGGTGCCGACTAGGGGTCTTTCGGTGACGCCTGTGAGTTTTCTGACTCCCTCTATGCCGTATTTTGGTCCTTTGAAGCTCTTGGCTATTTCTTCTGGGAAGTGGATGTTGTTTAGTCTGAGGTATTTGATGTCTTCTAAGCCGAACACGTTGCCTGCTATGCTACTGAGGATGTTTGGCATGTTCCCGGGTTCAAAAAGCGCCTCGGGGTAGGCGATCTTGATCTCGTTGCCTTTGATCTCGTAGACCGTGGCGGCCTTGTCGTGAATATATGGTTTCTCTGTGGTGAGGCTTGTCCATGTGCCTATGCTGCTTTCTGCTGCTACGCCGCCTGCTATGACGTCTAGTGGCTGGTCGTAGGGTTCTACGTGGAACTCGCATATGAGGTCGGTGTCTTTTGGTCGGTATTTGGTGTTTACGAAGTCAATGTATCGCAAAATAAATCATCTAGGGATCAGTAGAGGAGCACTATATTTTTACCTTTACTCAACCATATTGCAATTATTCTAGAAGGGACAATGATGCAGCTAAAAACGGACGTACTGAATATCGAGGCAGGTGGACCACTAGTTGCTGTGATGAACAAAGAGGATGCAGGTGACCTCGGAGTCATTAGCAGTGACAGGATTTTCGTCAAGTATGGCGAGAAACACGCGATATGCATACTAAACATCAGCACAGAGGACTCTCCGGGCATTCTCGGCGTCTATGGTGAGGTTGCTCAGAGGCTTGGGGTAACTGATGGCGCGGTTGTTAGTGTTGAGCCTGCTCGTCGTCCCGAGAGTCTTGATTATGTCCGTGAGAAGATTAATGGGCAGCGTTTGACGCCTTGGAAGATTCAGCGTATCGTTGGTGATGTGGTTGAGCGCCACTTGAGTGATGTGGAGTTGGCTGCGTTTGTGACGGCTTTGCATGTTCATGGAGTTAGCATGGAGGAGACCGAGGCGTTGAGTCGTACTATGATCTGGAGCGGAAAACAGATTGATTTCGGTAGAAGCCCTATTTTGGACAAACATAGTATCGGTGGTGTACCCGGTGATAAGACCACGTTGATTGTGACACCCATCATCGCTGCCGCTGGCTACAGTATCCCTAAGAGTAGCAGCCGAGCGATTACGAGCCCCGCTGGTACAGCGGATCGTATGGAGGCTTTGGCTCCAGTTGATATACCATTTGAGAAAATCAAGAAGATCGTGAACGAGATAGGGGCATGTATTGTCTGGGGTGGTAGTATCGATTTGGCTCCAGCTGATGATCTCTTCATAAGGATCGAGTACCCGCTGAGCATTGACCCGTTACTGCTTCCAAGTATTCTAAGTAAGAAGAAGGCTATGGGTAGTACCCATGTGGTGATTGATATCCCGGTGGGTGTTAGCGCAAAGATCAAGACCCTGAACGAGGCTGAGCAGCTTGCCAGCGATTTCATTGAGCTTGGGAGTAGATTTGATATGAACATCGAGTGCGCTGTCACAGAGGGAAGCCAGCCCATAGGATACAATATTGGCCCAATACTGGAGGCGAGGGAGGCGATAGAGACTCTTTATGGTCGTGGTCCGCATGAGATTGTGGATAAGGCTACGAATCTAGCGGGTATTCTGCTTGAGATGGTGGGGAACGAGAACGGTAAACAGATGGCGTTAGACCTCATCAATAACGGAGCTGCATTGGAGAAGATGAGACAGATCATTGACGCCCAAGGAGGAAACGCAGCAGTGAAGCCTGATGACCTTGTTCCCGGTGAGTACACCTATGATGTGCCTGCTCCAAGGGACGGCAGAGCCCTCTGGTTTAACAACCGTGACCTTGTGAAGGTGGCTCGCGCCGCGGGTACACCCAACGATAAGGGCTCTGGGCTGCAGTTGTTCGCCAAGACAGGTGACAAGGTGTTTGAGGGTAAGCCCATGTTCAGGATTTACGCTGAGAAAGAGGGAAAACTTGAGAACGCCATACGGCAGCTTGAATCTCTACGCCCCATTGAGGTTGGTGAGAAGGTGGGGGAGGATATGTTGAAGAAACGTATCGGTAAGCCAACTGCCCCGAGTAGGGAGTTTATCCTTGAGCGGTGAATTGGCTAGTCTATATACTCGCTGATGGTGTCCAGCTCCCTGTTGCCGGGGTACCATGAGTAGCCCTGTTCCATTGCTTTTTGTTTAAACTCAGCTATCAGGGATGGGTTTGTTGGGTAATCAATCACTATGACTTGTTTTCCGGTTTCATGGAATAGTTCTAGGTAGCTTAGGGTGGTCTCTGTGTCGTTTTGTGGGGTGTTATCGTTGTACCAGACGTCTTCTCTTCCGATGCCGTCTATGGCTGC
>JAHLLU010000073.1 GCA_020444005.1 archaeon | reverse complement strand
ATGCTCATCGAAGACCCATACTACAGCAAAGTAAGCCTAGGCGTACCCGGCATACTACTACTCATCATCGGGTTCCTCACCGCCAGCAACCAACTAGAAAACGCCGGCATGGTAATAGCAGTCGTCCTAGGCATCGTCTTAATGCTCAAAGGCTTCGGATGGGACCAGAGGCTAGCGGAACTCCAGCCAAGATTACCTCCACCTGAGAAATGGATAACAACGGCTTCCACCGGATTAGGCGGCGTCGTATTACTTGTAGGCCTTGTTCAGGGCTTCGATTTTGCATGGAGTATCATCCCATTACCCATGATGCCCCTCTGGGACCTAGCATACTGGGCAACGAACCTACCTGATCTATTGGGATCATTCATAATCCACAGCATGGACATGGTAAGCTTAGGCGTAGGAATAGCCATACTGGGTGATGGTATCAGCACATATGTACAAGACAAAGAAGATACAAGGAAATGGGGTAACCTCATTGGCCTGATTTTCCTCTTCTGGATAAGACCCATCATAATCGAGGCAGCAAAAATACTACGAAACCCTGGTACAGAAGTCACCCTGTTATCCCCATTGATAATATACACTGTCCTGGGAGTATTCACGACCACAATATCTGTAGCCGCCATCTATCGAAGATTAGGAAAGGATCTCTTCCCACGAGGCAAGAGCACCTAACTATTATATTCTAGAGCTTGTTTTATGCTGCAAGGCGATACCAACTGATCAGGGAGTTTCTCGAAGCAATAGGCGTCTATTCCATCTATGAAAGCTGGTTGAAGAACACAATTGATCATGGTGAAAAACCAAACCATATTGGCGTAATTCTTGACGGAAACAGGCGCTGGGCAAAAGCACGCGACATGATCCCATGGGAAGGCCACTGGGAAGGCGCCGATACAGTAGAAAAGTTCCTAGACTGGTGCCTTGAGCTCGGGATAAACACAATAACTCTCTACAGCTTCAGCACAGAGAACTTCAAACGAGACAAAGAAGAAGTCGAAGCATTATTCAAACTATTTGAAGATACGCTAGAAAAGGTACTGAAATCGGATCGCATCCATAAAAACAAGGTACGCATAAGAGCAATAGGCAGAATCGAAACGCTCCCAGAAAACCTACAGGAAAAAATCCACAAAGTTGAGGAAGCCACAAAAAACTATGATAAATTCTACTTGAACATCGCCTTAGCTTATGGTGGAAGAGCCGAGATTGTAGACGCCATGCGAGTTATTGGTGAGAAGATCAAACAAGGAAAAATCAACCCTGAGGAAATAGATGAGACCGTAGTAGAAGCTCACCTATATACTGCTCATCTTCCTTACCCTGATCCTGATATCATAATACGTACATCAGGAGAATCACGTCTCAGTAACTTCCTTGTATGGCAGTCCGCTTATAGCGAGTTGTTCCTCGTTGATGTTTACTGGCCTAGTTTCAGAAAAATTGACCTCATGAGAGCAATTAGAGGCTACCAGATGCGCCACAGACGGTTTGGGGCTTAGTTAGGAAGACTTTAAAAAGCAAATCTGTTTGTATTATTCTCACGGGTTAAGAGTAACTGGGTCCGGTAGCCATGAGACACCATAATCCACCTATAATACAGTATAATATGAAGCAAAACCCATTGAAAACAGTGGACAAATCTATATTATTTAACTAAACATGGTAATACAGGCCGCCGAACTAGCTAGCATTAACCAAATCATGAAAGAGAAAGGATTGGGGGAGAAAATCAATGGTATACATAAACAGGATGGTTATTAGAAACTTCAAATCCTTTGGCGGCGACCCAATAAAACTCCAATTCCAACCCGGATTCAATATTATCACAGGACCCAACGGCTCAGGGAAAAGCAACATCCTCGACGCAGTCCAGTTCGTACTAGGTGAGCTTGGCAGCAAACGAATGAGAGCACCAGACCTCTCAGGACTCATCTACGACGGAGCAGGCGAGGAAAGAACAGGCAGAGCACAAGTAGCTCAGATAAGCCTCTACTTTGATAACACTGACCGTGGGCTCGCAATTGACAGAAACACCGTTAGCATCGGCCGTAAGATGGATCGCGATGGAAAAAGCGATTATCTGTTAAACGGTAAACGGACCAGCAGAAGAAGGCTTGTAGAGCTTCTTGAGATGGCTGGTATTACAGCAGGCGGCTATAACATTGTGCTTCAAGGCACAGCTACAAGACTAAGTGACTTGACTCCAAGCGAGCGAATGAACGCACTAGAAGACCTTGTAGGCATCAGAGAGTATGACCAGAAGAAGGCTGATGCAAGAGTAAAACTCAATGAGGCTGAGCGAAAGATAGAGGTTGCCTCTGCTCGTATTGAGGAGATTAAGAGACAGGTTAATGACTTGGAGAAGCAGAGGAACAACGCTATTCTGTTTAACCTGCTTAACGAGGAAGAGAACAAACTTAGTGCCCATAGACTCACTGTTCAGATCGATGGCTTAGAGGGCAAGCTAAACGAGATTGACAATCAGATAAACGAGAAACAAGAAGAACAAAAAGGGCTTGAAGAAGAGCGAGAAAAGTATATCGAAGAGCGAAACCAAGCCCAGCAACGCATGGATGAGTTCAACCGTGAGGCAGCGGAAAGAGGAAACACAAAGCTACCATTACTACGATCTGACCTTGTAGGTAAGAACACCCTCAAGGAATCACTAGAGTCACGCAAAAAGGAGATTGAGCAGCGTAAACATCAGCTAGAGCGCTCCATTCTGGAGAAAGAAGCAGATATAGAGAACAGCAAAAACGAGGTATCCACACGAAACACTCGTCTTCAGGAAATATCAAATGAGGAGATGCAGTTCAGCAGCCAGCTAGCTGACAAACGAACAGAGCTAGCTGAGTTGAACCAGAAGATTGGCTCCGCACGTGAGACCGCTGAACAGAACCAGCTAAAACTAGAAGAATTAACAGAATCACTGGTTCCTATGCAGGAGAGTCTTACTGGTATAGAGACTGATATCAACAAGCATGTGATGGCGCGTGACTCCGTCGAGGAAAGAATAAATGGCTTCAACGAGCGTAGAGAGCAGTTTGTAGAGCGCCGCGAATCACTGGAGAACTCTATCAAAGAATATGAGGAGTTGAAAGCTGATGAGGCTCGTAAACTTGAGGACATGATCCAGACAGTTGAGAGTCAAGTTGAGCGACAGCGAAACATCAGAAGCACCATAGAGGGCGCAAACCAGCTAGCAAAAGACGCTGAGACGACCATCACGGAGCTTGAGGCGAAACGTGACCTCTGGGAGAAAATTGTCACTGAGGAAAAAGCGCTTGAACGAATCAGAGAGATCGGTGAGGCTGGTGCAATGGAAGGCTATCACGGACCGTTACGTTCTCTCATTAGAATTGATCTTCAAAACCAGAGAGGCGTCAACAGCAGCAGCAATGGCTGGATAAACGCGGTTATAGTTGACGACTACAAGACCGCAAAGGAGCATATTGCACGGCTCAAGAAAACAAAAGTTGGCATGACTCGATTCATCCCATTAGACCAGCTAAGAGAACCCCAACCATTACCTGAACTCAAGATAAAAGGCATGATAGGCGCGATCCCCGATATTATCAGGTATGATGAACTCTATGCACCTGCTGTATACTATCTCTGGGGAGACACCTATCTGGTTGAGACCTCTGAAGCAGCAGAGCTGGTGAACGCACAAGGATACAGGGCCGTAACAAAGACAGGAGACGTCTATGACGTAGCAGGCGGCATCATCGGCGGATACTACAGACGTCCACCGGATTTCACTAAACTTATCCCAACAGAGGAATCCATCTCAAACCTATCAACGACAATCAAGGACCTGCGGGGTAGACTCAAGAGTAGGATGAAGGAGCTACGAAGCAGTGGCTTTGATCTTCGTAAATTCACACAGTATATGGAGGACAGCCAGACTCGTGTGGCTCGTATTGATGAGGATATTCAGGCTACACAGGAGAGTATCACAAGGCTTGACCGTAACCTTCAGACCCTATTAGAGAACATCGAGAAAGCCAAGGGTGATATGGAAAACGAGGAGCGTCTCAGGGTCATCCTTGAGGAACGCAAGGTAATGATTCTTGGCCAGATCGAAGAGACCAAGCAGGAGATTAACCGCCTCAAAGAGTACAAGCTTAGTGATGTAACCTCTTTGGAGATCCAACGTAATACTCTCAGTCAAGAGGTAGGGCTTCTTGAGAAGAAGATCAATGAGCTATCCAATGATAGGACTATCCAGTCAAGCTTCGTAGACCGAATACTCACATTACAGATTAGCGAGGCAAATCAGGATATAGAGAATGCGCGACAGGAGATCAATGAGCTTGACGCTGAGTATGCTGATATTGATGTACAGATAGCTGAGATCAGCAAGGATATCGCTGAGCTTGACTCGATTCTGAGTGAGGTAACCTCTGAGGTTGAGGCTACAAGCAGGATATTCGAGCAGCATCAACGCACACTCAGACAATATGAGCGTCAACTGGAGACAAATGGACGCCGAATCACTGAAGCTGAACGTAGAATAGGACAGATAACTCTCGAAAAAGAACGTGTCAAGCTTCAAGTAGAGCAGCGTATGGAGGAGCTCGCTCGACTCGGGTTTAGCGACAAGATACAATTAGAGGATATATTACCTGAGCAAGTGGAGCGAAGACTCAACAGGATCAAGCAGGAGAAACGTGGACTAGGGGCCATCAACCAGCTTGCCATAGATCATTATCATATTACGATGCGGGAGTACAAGCAACGTAGCACCCGCATTAACGGCATGGAGGAAGAGAAACAAAGCATTCTCCACTTTATCGAGGAGATCGAGCGCGAGAAACAGGAACACTTCATGGCGGCATACAACCAAATATGCGAGAACTTTAGCGCCATATTCAGTAAACTAACGGGAGGCGGAGACGGCAGACTGGAGCTACAGCGCCCCGAAGACCCATTCAGTGGAGGCGTAGACCTCTATATCCAGTTCCCAGGCAAGCCCATGAGGCTAGCTAGCGGAGCATCTGGTGGAGAGCGTAGCGTAGCAGCGATCGCTTATCTGTTGGCTATTCAGAGGTTCTTGAAGGCGCCTTTCTACTTGTTTGACGAGATTGACGCCCACTTGGATGACCTGAACACCAGTAGATTGGCTGAAGTGCTGAAAGAGAACGCCGCTGATAGCCAGTTCCTAATGATTAGTCTCAAGGATGTCATGGTTCACAACGCTGACCGCATCTACGGCGTGTTCGCCCAGAACGGTAGAAGCAGGGTCCTTGCATTACCAATGAAGGAGGCGAAGGTTGCAGCTTGAGTAAAAACAAGCCATACTATCTCCGGCAGCCTTGGGATATTCTCTTCAGGGAGAATAAACTGGACCGTGTTAGTCCATGGAACGTCAACCTCGTATTACTCTTAGCTAGTCTTCTTGAGCAGATGGAGGAAGAGGGAATTGACTTCCGCTTAGCTGGCACTGCTATTCAGAGTAGTGTATTGATTTACTTGAAGAAGGCAGAGATGCTTCTAAAGATGGAGGAGCTACCCAAACCAGAGAAAAATAAGGAGGACGTGTATCTCCCCCCTGCGTTACCCTTGCCTTTCAGGTTTGAGCACACTACCACAACAGTCAATGACCTCATAGAGGCATTGGAAAGAGCGCTCACAGAGCGTAGCCATACAGCTAAACCAAACCTTCCCACATTACCATTACCCATACCAGATTTCCTAGACGCAGAGGATTACCTATTGGAGATCGAGAACCGTAGTGACTCATTGTATGAGGAAATTAAATGGAGGTATGACAGTAATGGGGCGGTCAGGCTTACGGAACTCATATATGGCTTGGATTTCCTTGAGGTAGTCCGCATATTCATGATGTTACTCTTCTTGGCTCAGCGGATGAGAATAAACCTCACCCAGAGCGAGGAAGAGATAGACGTCAACATCACAGTCATGGATCAAGAGGAGGAAACACAGGATGAGTAGAAAAGAAGACCTAATGGAGCGAAGACTCCAAGACCTAGAGGCAGCCCTCTACTCGGCTGGAAGACCCCTCACCGTTGACGAGATCAAACCCGTTATCAAGACAAGAAGCGATAAAGTTCCCTACAAGGTAGCATCTGCTCTACGAAAGCGGTACAATGCCCGAAACAGGGCATTGGAGATAGTTCGTCTGCAGGATGGACGAGTTTCAATGCAGCTAAAGGAGAACTATGACGACTTCGTCAAGCAATTCAACAATAAACCGCTGCTTAAGATGGGTCCATTAAAGACCCTGAGCTATGTGGCTTTCCATCAACCGGTTGACCAGAGGCAGGTTATCGCAGATCGTGGTAGCCATGTTTATAGTCATTTGCGGATGATGGAGGACATGGGTTTGATTCACAGAGAACGAACCGAGGAACGTAGCTTCATTATTACGACTACGTCTTTCTATGGTGACTATTTTGGGTTCAGTCATAACCCTGAGAGGAGTAAGATACAGTTGAAACAAGTGTTCAGAGACCTGAAGATTACGAAGCTGGAGAATGGAACACTCGAGAACCTGTTCAATGGGGTTATCGAGGGACTTGATGAATTGGACGAGTTAAAGGAGGGCTTAGCAGACTCTGGGGATGGGCTCACTCAAGGGCTTCCTCAGTATGCGGGTTCCTCCGACAACGGTTCTAAGTAATACCATTCCCGGACGTTCCTCTTTAGCCTCACCGATTATACATGCATCCTTACCATACTTTGTAGCCTTAACAGCCTCTAGAATAGCATCCGCATCACTGGCGGATACCACCATCACTGCTTTTCCCTCACAGGTAACCTCTAATGGGTCTAGGCCAAGCATATCAGAGGCAGCCTGAACACTTTGTTTAACAGGAATACTACCAGAATCTAGCCAGATACTGACCTCAGACTTTTCAGCAATATCATTCAGAGCCATAGCCATACCACCACGAGTGCAGTCCTTCATGGCTTTCACATCACCCGCATCAATAGCAGCCCTAATAGTCTCATGGATTGGCGAGACATCGGATACAAGCTCTGTCTCGAAGCTGAGTCCTTCTCGTTTGGACATTAATGCTATTCCATGGTCTCCGATGGTGCCTGTGATAATCACTTTATCTCCGGGTTTTGCTTGACTATCGAGAATTCGTTTTCCCTTGAGGATTCCAACGCCTGTTGTGCTGATGACCATGCCGTCAAGACTCCCCTTGGGCATAACCTTGAAGTCCCCAGCGATGATAGCGACATCTGCTTCTTTTGCTGCTTCGTTCATTGAGGAAACCACGCGTTTGAGGTCATCCATGAGGAAACCTTCCTCAACAATGATGCTATCAAGAATCGCAACTGGTTCAGCGCCCATAACTGCTGTATCATTGACTGCGCCACATACTGCTAGTCTTCCTAGGTCTCCTCCGGGGAAGAATATGGGGTCTACTGTGTGTCCGTCGGTTGATAATATGACCTCGTAGTCGCCTACGCGGATTGATGCTCCATCATCAAGAGCATCTAAGGAGATTCCATCTCGTGCTTGGCGTTTCTCAAAGAGCTTTAGGAATAGTTCATGTATCAGTGTATCCTCTGTGCTGCCGCCTGCACCGTGGCTCAGCTTTACGACTTCATCGCTCATTTCTACTTTCATCATGCTTGGCGTGTCTTATAGGTATCGATAACGAGTCCTTTTTATACTGCTTCCTTTTCATAGTGACAGAATAAGAGGAATAACGCTTTGGCATGGCATGACAGATTAACCAAAAGAAAGAAGACCGGCGGTAAGAAACGAGCCTTTAGGACTCACCGTGTCTACGAGCAAGGCAGGCAGCCAGTGGAAACACTATTCGGCGAGACCAAGCGCAAAGAAGTCAAAGGTATCAGCAGAATAAGCAAAATCAAACTAGTTAAGGCAGACTACGTTAACGTCTCAAACCCAGAGACAGGCAAGACTGATCGCCTTAAAATCCTCGATGTTGTAAGTAACCCAGCTAACGCTGACTACAATAGGCGAGGAGTAATCACCAAGGGAACCATCGTCAGGACCGAGCAGGGACTCGCAAAGATAGTCTCACGCCCGGGTCAGGAAGGCTCTCTCAGCGCAGTGGTTTACGAGGAGTAAACCTATTAGCCGATTATCGGCTTCAATAATTCTACATGTGGTCTCATTGAGGGGAAAAGGAAAGCTACGGATCTGGCCAGCGTATTTTGATATCAAGTATAGCCGCAGCAAGGGAAGAAGAATCCCACGCGAAAAAGCGGTTCGTGACCCCAAGATCGAGGACATAGAGAAAGCGGCATTAAAGCTTGGATTAAAACCAGTTCTTCAACCGGGAAAGGCTTATAGTATGTATCCTTGGAAACGAACGGGGGTTATCCTCGTTGATAAGAAAGGCTCTAAAGTGGATGTCATTAACATGATCGCGGAGGAGCTACGCTGATGTCAGCAAAGAAGCTCATCGGTAAGGGCATGCATCAGAGTAAGGGCAATAATAATCTAGTTATCACGCTTGAAACCGAGACCAGGATAGGGCAACCAGTGTCTGATAAGAATGGGAAGGTTATCGGTAAGATATTTGATGTATTTGGACCCGTTGAGGCTCCTTTT
>JAHLLU010000072.1 GCA_020444005.1 archaeon | reverse complement strand
CTGTTTTGGGGCTGGTTTTTGGTAAAGGGGTTGCTTCCAGCCTTTTCGGTTGGTATCCCCCCCCGCCTTGTGTTAATAGGCTATGTTTTTCGCCGGGAGAGGGATTTGAACCCTGATAACCCAGGGGTGGGTCTCCAATTTCTAAGATTGGCGCCATAAACTGTTTAGGCGATCCCGGCGTCTTAACTATTAATTTTTATTGAAACATGGCTTGTGTAACCGGTGTTTTGATTTTCGTGATACTTGAGAAGAAATTGGGATTTGGCGCCTAACCTGTGGAGATGTTTTCTCCATTTTGGTTTCTAAGGGGTTCGTATTTAGAAGTTGTGTAAAGAAAGTAGACGGATATAGGATACGGGGGTGTTAGGCTGGGTCTCGGCTTAGAGGGCTTGTACTGCAGTGGGGTCCACCTAGTAAGTCTAAGTATCCTGATTCCCATTCCTTGACGGTTACGCCGTGGTTTCTTAGCTCCTCGTTGGTAGCATGGTTTCTGTCGTAGGCGATTACCATTCCGGGTTTGATGGTAACAATGTTTGAAGCCCCTCGGCTCTGCTCAAGCATGGTATCGAGGAGATGTTCAACATCCCATGGGTCTTCAGGTACGCCCCCAACATAGATGACTCCATCTGTCTCCAGTTTCTCCTCCTTCAACAGGAAGTCTAGGAAACTGATCTCGTTCCTGAGTAGCTTTGGTTTACCGTTATCGTTGATATAGACTCCTGTTCTTCCCAGAGCTGCGAAGTGGTCTGGGTGTACTAGTGGCTCCATGGGTCTTCCATGTTGTTCGCTTTGGCGTCTGATGGCTTCAAGGGTTTTTAGTAATAGTTTCTTGGGTGGATAGTCTTTGAGTAACTTGGTGTCATAAACGTATGGCATGACCAATGCTTTTCCTTTGTCTGGGTAGTTGATGGTTACATCTAGATGCATATAGTCCACAGCAGGGTAATCAGCCAAGTTCACTGCACAGATATACTTCAACTCACCATCCTTGTCAGCCTCAAACAAACGCTTAGCAGTCTCGACTACACCTGTGACTGTTGAACGCTGACCTACACCAATAGCTATGGTCTCTTCGTCAATAATCTGAGTATCGCCGCCCTCAACACATGGGGGTTCACTGAATACGCCTAGAGTATCGTTTGCATCATATACAATCTCGGTCTTTTCGCTGAGCACTGGATCATACTGGTAGCAGAGCTTGACTACTCTTGGCTCATAGCGTCTGCTGTATCGGCGCATGTTGCAGATAACGGCTCCGATCTGTGTTGTGAAGCTAGTGTCTCGTGTATAGGTCCATGCTACACGTCTGTGATCAGGGAGAACTACTTTCTCGGTCACTGGATCGTAGAATGGTATCGGTGGGTTGCCCCACATGAGGTGTTCAACGGTAAGGTCTTCTGGCTCAGGCGGGTTAGGCATGCCCATCCAGACATCATCTACTATATCTTCTAGCTCAGCTAGCGTAGCATTCTCAATGATTTGTCCTAGCATTTCCTTTACTTCAAAGACTTTTACGCCTTCATCTCGGAGTATTTTTGGTAGCTGGAGCCATTGATCGTGTCCGGGATTCATCTGAGCATGGGGGTCTCGGCTAACATAGTGTGTGCTGGACTCGATGCCTGCGAAGGGCATTTTCTTCGTCCAGAGCTGTTCTGTTGAGTCTTGTACTAGTACTGCGTTTAGTTTGCCTGACTCGGACTTGACTGTCCACATGGATATTGATTGGTTTTTGGGTGTAAATGGTTTTTGGGGGTAGAGTTGCTCTCAATATATGATACTAACTTGCTATCCTTGGTACATATCCAGAGTCCATAAAGACCTTTAATTTAGTCCCATACAGCAAGTAATGTAACAGAAAACTGAGACAACGTGGTATCTGATCATTTCACCATATAAAACGGGCACGTAAAAGAATAAAACCCACACAGGGGATGTACATCCATATTGAAACAATACGCGCGACTACTAGGATTACTCATTGTGCTGACCCTCAGCGTAGGAATGCTGGGAACAGCCATCAACATCCTAGGAGACATCACGCGGCTTGAACTAGACGAGACAGCTCCCGTAACAAGTAAAGGATTCTCAGAAGCACAGAGTCTAAGCGGTGGAGAACAACAGGCACAGGTTGGTTATGAAGTTGAACAAGAAAAAGGACCCATCCTCCTCATCAGGCTCCCCACACGCGACAAATACCTCAGAAGATACGCGGCATACAACTATACACACGGCACATGGACCAAACCAATGGACCTAGAGCCAATGGACTATTATGGACAACTACTACCCGCCGATCCAACATACCCAAAGAACCCGGCACTCGTACAGTTCCAAGTAAACCCCCTAACAAACCTAACAGGATACATGCTTGTAGCACAAAACACCGACCACCTCAAACTAAACCAGAGTGACTTCACCATAGAGTACTACGAGGACATTCAGAGCTTCGACGCAATAGAACCATACGACCAACCATACTGGGTGAGCTACAAGAAATACCAGTACAGCGAAGCAGCCCTCAGGGCAAGCCAAGCAATAGGACCAGAAGAAGCACTTCAGGTACCAGTTGCACTAGAAGATTATCTAGATGAGAAAGCGACGGAGTGGAGTGGCGGTGCAGCCACAGATTATGACAAACTGGTAACGCTTCAGAGGTACCTCTTGGAGAACTTTGAGTTCAACGAATCATTCCCAGCAACACCATCATCATACGACCCCATCAGATACTTCCTATCAATCACAAAAGTAGGAGTAGGAAGCCACTTCAACACAGCCTTTGTGCTGCTTGCTAGAAGCCTGAATATTCCAGCGAGAGTTGTAGTTGGATACACGGTCAAACCAGACGTCGAGATGCAGTATGTTCTACCTCAACAAGCATACATGTACGCTGAAGTAGAGTTTGAGAACCTTGGCTGGGTAAAATTCGACGCCTGTCCAATCCATACAACGGAAGGAAAACAAAACATCACCCAGCAACAAACTATCTGTAACATCACAGGAAATGACCCAGTAGCAATCAGAGGACAACAGTTCAATGTCTGGGGAACAGTAAGAACCGCAAACGACACAGCCGTAACAGACACACAAGTAGAGATCATTCTGAAAAAAGACAAATTGAACATGTCAGAAGCAGGATTAATCGTCGGAGTAGGAGTAGTAACAGACGGCTGGTTCAACGTAACCTGTGACGCAACACCCGAGATAATCGTCGGAGACTACAACCTCACAGCCCACAGCCTAGAAACAGCCTACTACATGGAATCCTTCAGCGATCCACCCATCAAGGTCATGGGTGACCCAATACTCGATATCAATGGACCAAGACAGGTCTATGAGGGAAGAAACATCACATACAGAGGCACCATAGTTGACTCAAGCGACGGAACACCCATAATAAACACCACACTAAACGTAGAATTCCTAAACCAGATAATCACCCTCAAAAGCGATGCCGAAGGAAAAGTAAGCTTTGTAGCACTATTCCCAGAGAAGGGACAGGTAAACGTGAGCCTCGTGAAAGAGGAGTCCCTTTATTATCTAGGAGGCGTCGACACGTTAGCAGTAACAGTCATTGTGCCACCTCCTGATGCTACAAACTTCCTAGCACTGCTCCTCACATTCCCATACAACATAGGCGTCGCCCTCACAGGAGCCATAGGAGTAGGAGTATACGCGGCTCGAAGAAACAAACGACTCCAAGAAGAAGAACCAATCATAGAAGCACGTGTCAAGCTAGCACCAGAGAAACAATACGTAGGGTTCGAGGACGGAATCCCCCTAGAATACACTAGTTACGAGGAGGGCGTAGTCAAGCTGTTTAACAGATTCTACGTCAGCATGCAACGTATATACCCCGATATCGATGAGGCGATGACGCCACGTGAGTTCCAATACGTCCTAGAGGAACGCCTTCCAAAGACAGCGGACGCCTTGCTAGAGGACCTTGTCTCAAGCTACGAGATAGCCATGTATAGTAATATCACGTTGAGCCAAGATGATTTTAAGCGGACGAACGCTACTATAGAGCTAATAATTGAGTTGATGAAGAGTGGCCAACGAGAATAGAAGCAGGCTAATCAGAGCCACAGTGATATTCTTCAGTATAATAGCAGTACTAGCAGTACTCAGCTTCGCGTCAACAATCACCATAGGAGACGTAGCCAGCTTCCTACCATACATCCCAGAATCAATGGCGCCAGCGGGAATCTATGTAATAATGGTGCCAGTAATGATTGCACTCATCTTCTTCTACTTAGCAATACTAGTCGGAACCCTCTTTGAGGGAAAGATAAACAATGTAATAATAAGCGGCTTATACGCAGGAGGCTTTGCAAGCCTAATCATAGTATTCATGATACTGCAGCCAGCCAGCCAGGCAACACAGACAGCAGGTTATCTCTTCATGGGAAGCTTTGCAGTCTATTTCCTGTACTCTATTCTAGCTACTATAGCTGAGCTTAGAAAGCAGTTTTACATCAGGGTGATAGCGGGAGCCCTAGCTATATTCATCATTGGACAGGTATGTGTACAGTTAGTCAATCTTTACATGATTGTACCCGGTGTACCGGAGTCAGAGCAAGTAGCACTCATCAAGAGTATGCTCAACTGGGGCTTCGGCGCAGCCTCGGTAATCACACTTGTGGGCATATTCAGGGACAGCCGCAGCCCATATCTATCACAGATCGGTGCAATCGCGGCAAACTACTTCTTCGTACTGGCTCTGAGCTTAATCGGTACACTCTATGTGAACTTTATCAGCGGTAACCTCACCGAGGTCAGCCCGGTCATGGAGCAACTTAGTCCATACGTAGAATGGACGGGCGTAGTCATAGTTGGTGCATTCATCTTTCAGATAATGAGGCAAGGCATGAGCGAGTCCATGATGGTGCCAACAGAGATAGGCAACTGGAGCAAACACATCCAAGACACCAGCGCCACAAAGGGCAAAGCCCTCAAAGATTTCACAGAAATAATTGAACAATTCATCCAGAAGGGTGAAAAAGAGAGACTTTTAGTCAAACTATTCGCGTTCCTCAGCGACAACAGGGCATCCGAAAGAGAGATGTCCGACAGCCTTGAGGAATTCATCAGATACGAAGATGAAAAGTTCCCGCACTTCTCAAAACGCGGAACAAGTGACAAGATCGAGGAGCAGAACAGGGAACGTAGAATGCTGGTCCTACAAAGGACAGTACAACGGATCAACGACCTAGGCCTAGGGGCGTATAAATCAAATAGGCAACAGGAAAACGGAGAACAATAAAAATGCAGGCAATGCACGTCGACAGGGTACGCGCCATAAGCAACGCGATACTTGAAGGCCTAGGAAAGGTCTATGTAGGAAAAAGAATGGTGCTCAGAAAGATGCTCTCAGCGAGCTTCGCCAATGGCCACGTCCTATTCGAGGACTATCCGGGTCTAGGTAAGACGCTACTAGCGAAACTCTACGCCCAGATCACCGGCTGCAAGATGAGCAGGGTCCAGTTCACACCAGACCTGATGCCAGCCGATATCCTCGGAACCAAAATCTACAGGATGACGGACCAGACATTCACGCTGGAGCGAGGCCCAATATTCACAAATATCCTGCTCGCAGACGAGATCAACAGATCCCCACCAAAGACCCAAGCAGGTCTACTGGAGGCGATGGAGGAGCGGCAGGTAACCATTGAAGGAGAGACCCATAAACTGGAGAAGCCTTTCTTCGTAATCGCTACACAGAACCCCATCGAGATGGAGGGAACATATCCACTACCAGAAGCGCAGATGGACCGTTTTCTATTAAAAATGAACATGGGCTATGTTGAGACACTAAGCCAAGAAGCATTGATACTCAAACGGAGAGTTTACTGGAAACAAGATGACCCCACACAGTTGATCCAGCCAGTAACCAACCAGCAAACCTTCAAAGCAGTACAAGACTTCATCGAAGAGAAAATCTACGTAGACGACAAGATAATCGACTACATCAGCGAGATCATACGAGAAACACGAAAACACCCCGTCGTAGAAGTAGGCGCAAGCCCCAGAGGAGGACTAGCTTTACTCAAAGTCGCCCGTAGTCACGCAGCCATCAGCGGAAGAGCATTCGTCACACCTGACGATATCAAGATGTTCGTCCATGACGCCCTCGGACACCGATGCATCATGAAGATGGAGTACGTACTTGAAGGAAGCTTCAGCGTCGAGGCTGTACTAAACGAGATACTTGAACAGATAGAAGTGCCGAAAGAGTTCATCGGGAAAAGATAAACTATGCTGACCCAGGACACGCTTGAGCTGATTGTAACAGCGGTTGTCTATCTAGTGCTAGGCATGTTTCTGGGAAACCTCATCCTGATTACTCTAGGACTCGCACCAATACTATTTCTCAGCATATCCATACTCATAGGTCAACCCACAGTAACCGCAGTAGAACGCATAGGCAAAGACATCAAAGTAAACGTGGACGACAAGGTAAGCGACAGCCTACAAGTCACAATCGACGGAGGCCCCGGAATAGTAACAGTAAGCGACAGCCTACCCAAAAGCTTCGCGCTTGAGGAGGGAAACAACTTCAAAGCCGTCTGGAAGGGACTAAGACCCAAGACAATCGACCTAAACTACAGAGCTCTCTGCGCGAAAAGAGGCTACTTTGATGTCAGACAGGTAAACTATGAGGTAAGACACCCCCTACAGGTTAGCGCCAACGTTCTTGGAGTACTCGATGCTAAACGAGCCATCATCGTCCAGCCGCAGCCACTCTTCGTACGAAAGATAAAGAACCATAAGAGCATCAGCAGAATCCCCATGCCAATGGACGCAAGATTCAGGTTCGGAATACCCACCACAGACTTTAAGGAAATAAGGGAATACGGCACCGGTGATAACTATAGAGACATTAACTGGAAGGCGTCCGCCAAACACCTCAGCATATCCAACCCCAAGTTCATGGTAAACGATTTTGAGAAAGAAGGCAAGAAAGTAGTCTGGATATTCCTAGACAGCGCCGTCCATATGGCATTGGGAACAACTGTGAATAACACCATGGAGTACGCCATCAGGGCAGCCCTCGGGTTCACAAACTTTTACCTAGAAAGAGACTGCAGGGTCGGGTTCTGCGTATACAACCATGATGCAAGCCAATGGGAAGGACCATTCGAGAAAAAAGACAAACAACCACTGGACTTAGAGCTACCTGGTTTAGAGCAGATGGAGCCAGAGGTGTATATCCCTGAGTCTGATGAAAAAATTCTTCCAACAAAGAAGCATACATCAAGAGTACTCTACCCGGATACAGGTAAACGACAGCAATACAAGATCACACGAGAGATGCTTCATGTCGAGGTCAAGTATAGCAACGAGAGCCTCAAGGAAGCCATCCACAGCAGCCGCCGATACATCGTAGGCACTCAGCCCCTCTTCGTCCTCATCAGCATGATCGAAGGCGCCCGAATACAGGGAATCGTAGAAGGTGTCAAAGAACTCCACAAATACATGGGCAGGGTCGGGGGCAGACCAAACATCATCCTATTCAACGTACAAGGCTACAACATCGCCGCCCAGAGCGACCAAGAAAAGATCGCAGCAGGATTCCTAACCTATCACACCAAGCCATACTACGAGTTCCTCAGAGGAATGGGCGTAACTGTGCTTAACTGGGACCCTATAGAGGAAAGCTTCGCAAGGGCACTACAACGACAGAGGGTGGGTGGATGAGAGAAGGATTCGTAAGAACCATGGAAGCCCTCGTGGCTGTCGCGGCTACCTATATGGCAGCTGTAACTATGGTTCAGACAACCCTCTACAACAAGATACTTACCAAGATCAGCAACAGCGTAATCGGTCCACTGGTACAGCCATATCTACCATACTTTAACATAGCAATCATCATAGCAGTACTCTTCGTCTGCTTCACTTTCTGGAGAAAAGGCGACGAGGTCTGGTTCGGACGCCTATTTAGCCTCAACATGCTCATGTTCTTCCCCAGCGTCCTCGATTTCAGCACATTCAACTGGGTTGGACTCATATTCGATCTCACACCAACCCCCGGAGTCACCCACCTATGGGTCTTCGGAGTCGGACTATTACTACAGATAACATATCTAATGCTCCGATATACTGTGCGCTTTAGATATGTCAGAGATGAGCTAAGAGGCAGGGGCGCAGATGAACAGGATATCGATGATATTACACGTGGACAAGTTGGATACCTAGTCATGTTAGTTATGATAACAGGTGGATTAACAGCGGGAATATACGTTGCAACACCTTATATGACTAAAATAGCGCAGGCTCCACTTGCGGGACTGCCTGTACCTCACATGCTAGTAGGTTTGCTGGTGGTGGTATTCATCGCCGCATCAATGGTAATGTACCTGAGAGCCGGCTCAGAGTAGCCTAGAGGATGTCCCCCGGTTCATAACCTGCTTCCTTAGCGTATTTTAATAGCAATGGATTTGTTTTCATTTTTACTGCTGTGATCTGTGCATCTGCGTTGCCAAGGAAATGAGTCTTCTCCTTCAAGGCACTAGAAAGCATAGACTCGGTTATCCCTGCTTCCTTGAACTCGGGCTCATTACATAGTCTATCCATCAACTCATTGGAATCGC